>DYTO01000047.1 GCA_020725895.1 Candidatus Hadarchaeum sp.
GGCGGTGATCCAGCGGCCGTTGCTCTTCAGGTTGAGAGTGTCGGGGTCGATGGCTATTGTTGCTGGAACGAGCGTGGCGCAGCGGGCGTCCGCGTCAACCGGCGGCTGCTCATCGTTTACGGCAACGTCGGCTGCAATCGAGTAGAACTCGTAGAAGCCGTGGCCAGCGGGGATGTCGAACGACCACTCGTATGGTGCCTCGTTGTCAACACCGAACGGGGCCCATAATCCCCAATCAACGTTGTCGAGGGAATGCCTGTAAAAGAGCTTGACTCCGGCCATGCCGCTCAGGTTGTCAGACGCGGCGGCGGTGATATTGATTGGTGTCGATGTCTGCCAGTAGGGCTCGATCGTGTTGACGTGAGATTCCGGCGCGACGGTGTCTACACCAGCAACAGCGTCGGGGGATAATGAAGCGGCGCCTCCGGCCGCCGGGTTCATTAGCGCGATTATCTCTTCCTGGCCGAGAACCCGGCCGTACGCCCGCACCTCGTCTATCAGTCCGCGGAAGTAAGACGAGTTCTCCCTGCTGCCCACCCTGAACGGATAGTCATTTGTGATTGAGCCTGTCAGGACATCGAAGTCGGCGGGACCGTTGTGAAGTACGCCATCGACATATACGTTCACCCCGGACGCGGACGATGAGCCGTCGTATGTGAACGCCACCTGGTGCCACTCGTTGTCGTCGACCCAAATCAGTCCCTCTCCCAAACCAATTCTAACCTGAGCCACGTCTGGAAACAAGTCATCTGGATCTTCAAAATATACCGAAAATGGTCTCAAATTGTAAGTCAAAGTTGCGGTTTGATCGAGCGCCGGGGGATTCGAAACGGTCAATTTCCCGTAACCAATATTTTGGGATGGAACCGTTCCACTAGTGTACGCAAAAAATGTAATACTCCCAACCACGATTACTCCCCACCAGCAACGATATTATAGTTTTATTCATCCAACCTCCCAATCCATCGCGCCGTGAATCGCTTTAAACATTTTGGTTCCGTAACTGTTTATTGTGAAATGCTATATTCAAAATCTAAAACAAGTAGTTTAACATTACGTTCCGATTAGATATGTTCGCCATGTCCCCACACATTCTAACGTACTTATCCAGTTTGTCCAGTAGAACGACCTTCTGCCTCGCGCCGTTCTTCTCCATCGCGCTACATTCAAAACTTTCCCGGAGAAACCCTTATTTAACCCCCTCTTTATGATTGATTGGCGGGAATATGAAAGTCCTAATTCAGGGTCTGGGTGAAGTCCCCGCGACGGTGGAATTCGCACTCGAGAAGGAAAAACCAGACATAACCTACATCCTTTGCAACGAGTACATCATGAACAACATCTCGAGCACGGGCGAGTACAAGGACCCGAGTAAGGTCGTCGTCGAGAGGGCGGCGCAGAGGACAAACACCAAGGTCGTCTGGCGCGTTTGCGACATCTTCGATGTGAAATCTGTCGGCGATGCGGTCGCGAAGATATTCAGCGAGATCAAGCCCACGGACGAGGTGATAATCAACTACACCGGCGGCGCGGCCAGCGTCAAGCTACTTCTGGGGGCGAGCGCAGTCGTCCTTTCCAGGATAATCCCCATAAGGATAATCTACTCGCTGCGCTACAAGGACGGGACTGAAATCTTCAAGGACCAGACAGACGATCTGAAAGCTATCTTCAAGCAGCTCTACGAGTTCTTCTAGATCAAATCTCGTTTTCGTTGAACCCTTTGAGGGGTGACATCGTCATTATCTTCTTGCATATCCTGGGATATTCCGCGATGAACTTCAGCTCGTCCTGGACGAGGGGCTTCTGGTTGTGGACGTTCGCGTGACGCGCAAGCTCGAGTATCTTCGTGGCCTCGTGGTCGTTCTTGAACTCGACCTCGAGATTCTCGTAAACGTTCCTGAAACCCTTGATGCCGGAGTATTCCCCGACGGTTATCTGGCGTCCTGTCTCGATGATGTCTGGTTCCCCGCGGCCGAGCTCCTCGTAATCGTAAAGCTCGTAGTTTCGCCTGTCTTTCAGAGCGCCGTCGGCGTGTATCCCCGACTCGTGCGCGAAAGCGTTCGCCCCTACCCCCGGCTGGTTTATCGGGATCGGCACGCCAAAAGCGTAAGAAGCATACTTGCAGGTTTTCCAGGCCATCTTCAAGTCGATTTTTTCATCCAACTGGTATTTTCCAGCGACGCCTGCCCCGTATTTTATCGCGAGTATCACCGCCACAAGGTCGGCGTTACCCGCGCGCTCGCCCATCCCGTTCACGCATGTGTTGATGTAAGTGTCCTGGCCAGCGTCGTTCGCGGCCATCGCACCGGCGACGGAATTCGCCACGACCATCCCCAAGTCGTTGTGGCAGTGTATCTCTATCGGGATCTTCACCTCTTGCGCGAGCTTCTTGATCCTCTCATATATCGAGAACGGGCTGTCGCAGCCGAGCGTGTCACAGTACCTGATCCTGTCCGCGCCGGCGTCCTTGGCGGCCTTTGAGAACTCCACCAGATATTCTATCCTGGTCCTTGAGGCGTCCTCGGCGTTGACTCCGATTGCCCTCGCCCCAAGCTTCTTTGCCAGCTTCACGGCATCGACCATCTCGGATATGACCTGCGCATGGTCAAGCTTGCCCTTGAACTTGTGTATAATCATCTGGTCAGACGTGGAGATTGAAAGGTTCAGATACTCGATTGCCGGTACATGCCTGAACGCCGACTCGACATCCTTTTCAATCGCCCTGATCCAGCCGCTCAGTCTCATGTCGCCAAAAGCCCCCAGCTTGGCGAGCTCCAAGTTGGCGTTCAAGTAATTCGTCTCGTGGAGGGTCGTCGGGAAGCCGAACTCGGACTGGAAGACGCCCATCTTGCTCAGGAAGTAGTTTACCATCGTCTTTTGCAGTTTTGAAAGACAAATCCTAGAAGTCTGCACGCCGTCCCTGTTCGTCACATCCAAGAGGTATATTTTCGGCATTTTTTCACCATCACGATATTTTTCCCGCGAATTCTTCTATTCTATCTAGACCCTTCTTTATGTTTTCCATAGATGTAGCATACGACAGCCTAATATGGTTATCGTCCCCGAAGACGGCGCCAGGGATGACCGCGACTTTCGCTTCCGCCAACAGGATTTCCGTCAGCGAGAAGGAGTCCTTGATCAGCTTCCCGTCGTACTTTTTGTCGATCATCGCGGAGATGTTCGGGAAAGTGTAGAATGCGCCTTCGGGCAGGAGGCATTCCACCCCCTCGATCGAGTTCAACCTCTGCACCATATAGTTGCGCCTCTCTCTAAAAGCCTCGACCATCCTCTTCATCTCGTCCTGCGGGCCGCGAAGCGCTTCGTGCGCCGCCTTCTGGCTTATAGACGTCGGGTTGGACGTCGAGTGGTCCTGCAGGTTGGACATCGCGCCCATGACCTCCTTCGGCCCGGCCGCGTAACCTATCCTCCAGCCGGTCATCGAGTATGATTTCGACAAGCCGTTCACCACTATCGTCAGCTCCTTCATCTCTGGGCTAAGAGAGGCGATGCTGGCGTGCTCCCCGTCGTAGATTATCTTCTCGTAAATTTCGTCGGAGATGCAGCACACTTTGTTTTCGACCAATATTTCTGCAATCGATTCAAGCTCTTTCCTAGAGTAGACCATTCCCGTCGGGTTCGAGGGGGAGTTCATTATGAAGAGCTTCGTTTTCGGGGTGATCGCCTTCTTCAGTTGGTCCGGCGTGATTTTCAGGTTACTATCCTGAGTGGTCTTTATGATCACAGGCTTCGCGCCGGAGAGGTTCACCATCTCGGGATAGCTCACCCAGAAAGGTGAAGGGATGACGACCTCGTCGCCCTCCTCGCACAGCGCCATCACTGTGTTGAATATCGAGTGCTTGGCCCCGCATGAGACGAGTATCTGGTCGGGCGAGTAGTCGAGCGAGTTGTCTTGCTTGAGTTTTTCACATATCGCGGCTTTCAACTCCTGCGTCCCGGAAGTGGGAGTGTACTTCGTGAAGCCGGAGTCTATCGCCTTCTTCGCGGCATCCTTGATGTTGACGGGCGTGTCGAAGTCGGGCTCGCCGGCGCCGAAGCCGACGACGTCTATCCCCTCCGCCTGCATCTTCTTGGCCCTCGCAGTTATCCCAAGCGTGGGGGACGGGCCGATCTTCATTATCCTCTTGCTCAGTTTCATCTTTCAACCCTCTTTCCTGGCGCGACGACCGGGAACTTGTCCGGCGCCACGTAGTCTCCGAAATCATCTCGCGCCTCGGTTAATCTATTTTTCTGTTCATCCAGCACGTCGAAGACAATCTTGGGCGTGCCCTGGACTTTCCTGTAAATCGCGATTATGCGGTCAATTTTCGCGATGTGCTCTTTGACCCTCAATGTGAACTGCTGCGCGTACTGCTCCTCCGTGTAGTCCTTGCCGGTCACCTGCTTGAAAATCTCCTTCAAGTCGGAGTATATCGGGATGAGGCCTGTCGGGGTCTCGATCGCCCCGATGTCGTCGTGCGCCCGCATCTCCATCCACTTCAGCCAAACGGCCTTGTCGACTTTCTCGTTCAGGAACTTGCCGTCGGGGCCCAGAAGGAAATAGTTCACGGAGAAAATTTTCGGCTGGGTCTTCAGGACCCTCCCGAATCTCATGTGGTTCTCTATGTAAGTTGGCAATTGTATCGAAAGGAAGTCCAAGTTCGCCATCGGGTTGAACTCCCGCACGCCCTCCTTTCCGAGGACCGCGGCCGTCGCCTCCGACTCCAGCGACGCCCCCTTCGTGATGACGCCGTGGGTCCAGTCGAAGGCCTCCTCGACCGGCACGCAAGTGTTCGAGTCGCGCCCGCCGTAGATGATACCCTCCACCCTCACGCCCTTGGGGTCGTCGAGCGCACGGTCAACGTTTTCAAGCATGTGCATGTCGAGCGTGAACCTCGCATTCTTGTGGGACGGGGAGGTCTCTTTCCCTTGGGCGTCCTTCTTCCCGGGGCGCCATTCTCCCGCATGGTTGACGCCCTTCGCTGGAAGCGGCCCGTCTTTCCCTATCCAGTGGGTCCCGCCGTCCTCAGTCATCAGGATGTTGGAGAAGACGACTTCCCCGGCTTCCGTCAGCGCCCGCCACAGGATAGGGTCGTCCTTCGAATTCACGCCCTGGATTATCCCGAATATCCCCTGCTCGACGTTCGCCGCGAATGCCGCTCCCCCCCTCTCGCGCATGTAAGTGATGTCGTCGCCGACTATCGTCTCGCCGTTCATCATCGACGTCGAGGTTTTCCCGCATAAGGAGGGGAACGCGCCGGTGAAGTAAGTGACGCGCCCGTGCGGCCCGTGGACTCCCATGATGAACATGTGCTCGGTGAGCCAGCCTTCCCTTGAAGCGCGGGCGATGGCCGGACGCATGGCGAGCTTTTTCAGGCCAATCGTGTTCCCGCCGTACTGGGTGTTGACGCTGTAAATCGTCTCCTCGGCCATGTCTATGTATATCCTCCTCTTGTCCACGTTCTTGCTCACGGCGTTCGTCAGCTCCCCGGCCGAGTGAACGAACTTCATGAACTTCGCCGCGCGCCCGAGCTTCCTGAACTCCTCGTATCCCTGCCTGTAGAGGAGGTTCTCGTTGTGCGCCACATAGGCGGAGTCCGTGATCTGGACGCACGGAATCGTGAAATCGGAGCCGAGCGGGCCTAGGCACATGAACAGAACATAGAGCCTCTTTCCCCTCATAATCCCCTTGAACAACGAGTTTATCTCATTGAGCCCATCGTTGCGCTTTATCTCGCCCGCCACCTCCTCGCTTATCGCGCCGAGCCCCAGGCTCTGCCCCTCCGGCATCAGGAAGTTGGTGTTCTTGCGGTCGCGCCCCTGGTCCTGGACGCTGTCGAAGTGGATAGTGTGGCCGCGGATGGAAAGTTTCCTCTCCTCCCCATCGGCTATCGCGCAGTCTATCACGTACTGGATATCCTTCTTCGAACCCGTGCTGACGAAGATATCCCCCGGCTCGCAGAGCTCCACGTATTTCTTGATGAACCTGATGACATCCGGGTTGTCGAGCGTCGCCAGCTTTCCGAACTCCGACGGCTTCATAATCTTCTCGAATCGGTCCGGCTCCAGGGCTTGATTTTTGTTTCGCATCGTTGCTCCTTTTTGGTTAAAACGTTAACTATTTAAACGTTTATGTTAACAAAATGTTAAGTGGTAAAAATGAGGGACCTGGACAAGGAAATCCTGTTGCAGCTGATAAGGGACAGCGAGCAGACTGTCGTCGATATCGCCGAGAAAGTCGGGGCGTCGAGGCAGACTGTCGCGAAGAAGATAGACAAGTTGAAGGCGGACGGCATCATCAGTTCATTTTCCATCAGGCTCAACCCCGAAAAGTTCAACCTGGGCACCAGGGCTTACATCTTCCTGCACGAGGACCCGCACCAGGCTCTGAGGAGGGAGGACGAGGCGAGGATAAAGCAGTTGCGCCAGGTCACGGGGTTCTACAGGCTTTTCGGCCAGTACAGCGCGGTCCTCGAAGTCCTGGTCGCTGACAGCAAGGAGCTGACGAAGCTGGTCAAGAAGATACACGGCCTGAAGGGCGTTCGCGAGACCGAGACTTTCATAGTCCACAGCATGGTGAAGGATGAACCTGAATCGCCTTTCGTGCAGGCGCTGAAGATGGAAAAGTGAAAATTTTCCGGATGGGGCGATGAAAAAGTCTTATAAAATGAAGTCCAGTTAAAGTGGTGATAAATTGGGATTCTTCGACAGGCTCGACCCGATCAACGCAACCGTGTCCGTGTTCCTGGACAAGGCCGCTTTTAACGAGGGCGAGC
>DYTO01000048.1 GCA_020725895.1 Candidatus Hadarchaeum sp.
TGATGCCCCGAGTAACGGCGAGCGAAAGGGGTAGAGGGCAAACCGAACCTGGTAATGAAAGTTACTGGGAATGTGGAGTTGTAGGACTCTCTCCAATTCCTCGCTTGGGAATCCGAAATCGGCTGTAACGCCGTGCCAAAGAGGGTGAAAGCCCCGTAGGTGTAACCAAGCAGGATATGAGGGAGAGTATCCTGAGTAGGGCGCCTTGGAATTGGTGTCTGAAGCTGGGAGTCATCAACTCCCAACCCTAAACACGTCCCGAGACCGATAGCGTACGCAGTACCGTGAGGGAAAGCTGAAAAGTAACCCGAAAGGGTGGTCAAAAGAGCCTGAAACTAGGTGGGAAAAGTTGGACACGGCTCGAAAGAGTTGAGCCTCTCCGAAGGAATCCGTCGCGAGGCAGTAGTACGAGGAGAGGGGATCGGGGTCGTGTCGTCCGTCTAGAATCACGGGCCAAGGAGTTTCGTGTCGTGGTGAGGCTAAGGGGATTATCCCCGGAGCCATAGCGAAAGCAAAAAGTCCGCAACCCGCAAGGGCAAGGGACTGAGTTTGAAAGAGCTCGGAATCACGGCGCGAAGACCCGAAACCGAGCGATCTAGTCCGAGATAGGCTGAAGCCGAGCGTATGCTCGGTGGAGGGCCGAACCGGTCTTAATGTGCAATTTGGTCGGATGATCTTGGGCTAGTGGCGAAAGACCCATCAAGCTTGGTGACAGCTGGTTCCTCTCAAATCTGGCCGCAGTCAGGCCTGGCGCGAGGTCGCTGATGGTGTAGAGCACCGATTGGTGGATGACGGAGGGAAACCTTCGCTTCGCTTGTCGAACTCCAAAGCTATCAGCACTGTAGACCGCCAGAGACGGGTTGCGGGGGGTAAGCTCTCGCTCCGAGAGGAGAAAAATCCAGACCAAGGTTAAGGCCCCCAAATGCCGACTAAGTGTAACTCGCAAAGGGCGTCTTTTTCCTCAGACAGCGGGAAGGTAGGCTCAGAAGCAGCCATCCTTTAAACAACGCGTAACAGCGGACCCGTCGAGGGAGAGGGCCCCGAAGATTCACGGGGCTAAGTCGGCTGCCGATACCTTGGGGAAGCCGAAGTTCAGTAGGCTTATCCGGTAGAGAGGCGTCCGGCGCGGGCAGAAGCACGGCCGTGAGGTCGTGTGGACCGCGTTGGAATGAGGATCTTGGCGGTAGTAACAGCAATGCCGGGTGAGAATCCTGGTCGTCGTAGGGGCCCGGGTTCCTAGGCAATGATCGTCAGCCTAGGGTTAGTCGGTCCTAAGGGTGTACTCAACTAGAATCACTCGAATGGGAATCCGGTTAATATTCCGGAACCATCTAGGTACCCGCGGCAACGCAAGCTCAGTTCCCGACGCTCTGGGGTAGGTCAAGTAGGGCCGTCGCTCTATTTAACAGCTGAAGTCCGGGGAGTTCCGTAATGGAGAGAACCGGACGAAGACTGGAATGGCCCGCCGTAAGGTGGGTTTGGCCAACCCCTGGAGCCCGTGAAAAAGGAACTGGGAAATGGAATCCTGGATGACCGTACCAAGAACCGAAACAGGTGCCTCTAGGTAAGAAACCTAAGATGTGTCAGGAAACCCCAGGCTAGGGAATTCGGCAAATTGGCCCCGTAGCTTAGGTATAAGGGGTGCCTGCCTCGAGAGAGGCAGGTCGCAGTGACCAGGGGTCTACGACTGTTTAATAAAAACGTAGCTAATCGCAAGTCCGAAAGGATGAGTACGGTTAGTGAATCCTGCCCAGTGGCGGTACGTGAAAGCCCGGTTCAACGGGTAGAAGCGCCGCCAAACGGCGGGGGTAACTATAACCCTCTTAAGGTAGCGTAATACCTTGCCGCTTAATTGGCGGCTTGCATGAAGGGATCAACGATAGACCCACTGTCCCAGTCTGGAACCTGGTGAACCCACTGGCCGGCGAACAGGCCGGGGTCCCCCAAAGGGAAGCGAAGACCCCGTGGACCTTTACTGCAGTCTGCCGTTGGAATACGATTGTGAGTGCAGAGTGTAGGCGGGAGCCTTCGAAGCTGGGTCTTAGGGTCCAGTGGAGGCGACAATGTAACACCGCCCATTCGTGACTGTGTTTCTAACCTCGAAAGGGAGACAGCGGCAGGTGGGCAGTTTCGCTGGGGCGGCAGTCCCTCGAAAAAATAACAAGGGAGCCCAAAGGTCGGCTTAGGCGGGTCAGAACTCCGCCGTAAAGGGCAAGGCCATAAGCCGGCCTGACTGTGAGCTCAATACCAAGGCTCGCAGAAGCGAAAGCTGGGCCTAGCGAACCCGAGTGTCCTTTTTGATGAGGGCCTCGGATGACAGAAAAGGTACCCCGGGGATAACAGAGTTGTCGCGGGCGAGAGTTCCCATCGACCCCGCGGTTTGCTACCTCAATTTATGGGGTATGGTGGCAGTAATGTTTACCAAAGCACTGGCTAATATCGGAGAAACCTCCGCCGCAAAATTGGAGGCAACTCCGAGGGAAGTGGAATTTTCCACCCCGTAGAGACTGATGCCCGTGAGGGCAGATGAGTTAGGTCGCGAGTGCGGCTTAACATACGCCAGCCCCTGCGCGAGCAGGGTGAAGAAATAGTCCGAAGCGAAGAGCTTTGCGATGTCGTCTCTTCCCATCCTGGCTGTGTAGCAGCAGCCAAGGGTAGGGTTGTTCGCCCGTTAAAGGGGAACGTGAGATGGGTTTAGACCGTCGTGAGACAGGTCGGATGCTATCTTTTGGGGGTGTTGGGTGCTCAAGGGAAAGGCGTCCTCAGTACGAGAGGAACAGGATGCCGGTGCCTCTAGTTAACCGGTTGTCCGACAGGGCAGGCCGGGTAGCCACGCGCCAGTCGATAAGGCCTGAAAGCATCTAAGGCCGAAGCGACTCCTAAAAATAAGCACCCTTTCTTAGATCTCCGAAAGGGGACTCTGAGGAGAAGAGCTGGGGCTAGAAGACCCCGTTGATAGGCTGGGGGTGTACGTGCGGAGCTTCGGCGACGCATTTAGCCCACCAGTACTAACAGCTCAAAGTTCTCTCTCTCAGCTGTTTGAGCACTATCTGTGACCGGTATCAACTGACTTGAAAATTGTTTTTCCAATCGTGATATATTCGGGGAAATCGATTTGTTGTGGTGGAATAATCGGTGAAAAATTGACGAACGTCCAGAAGGAACTCGTTATCGGTTCTATTTTGGGCGATGGACACTTGCGCCCGCACAGGGGTGGCTTCGTTTTCGAATTCTCGCAGAGCTCGAAGAGGAAGTCGTATGTCGAGTGGAAGCATCGATTGCTCGGAAATTTTGCCACTCCCAAAATATATCATCAGACTGGCACGAGGGAGTACTACAAACTCGTAACTAAAACTCATTCGGAGCTAAAAGTCCTTCATGGTATTTTTTACGAAAATGGCAGGAAAAGAGTCCCGGATGGAATAGGCAAGATTCTCACTCCCTTCGCGGTTGCGGTTTGGTTCATGGACGATGGAAGCAAGAGCAAGGATGCCTTTTACTTCAACACTCAGGGGTTTGATGTCGAGGACCAATTCAAATTGGTGAAGGCGCTCAAAAAATTCCACATTACCTCGAACTTGAACAAGGATGGAAAATACTGGCGCCTGAGAGTTTTGAAGAAAAGCAACAAGAAATTTTTGGAGCTTGTCAAACCTCATATGCCGGAAGAATTCTCACACAAACTTCCTGATCTAAAATGATCGTTTTTTCACTGCTCTCCGCCGATCTCTTGGGCGGCTTCGGCCTCTTGGAAGTCTGATTCCTTCATGATTTTTTTCACGCTTGTTATCAATTCCTCTTGATTTTTGGTTCGAACCATCTCGTTGATTTTCGTGAATTTCCCGTCCGTCACGTTTGCCACCCAAGCGACGAACTGCTTGCTTTCGCTATCGTATCCCATGAGAACACCCTTTGAAATTTTCCCCTTGTGGATCTTCCAAAATTGCTCTGGAAGGTCAGGGTCGGTGATCACGCGGGACCAGCCGAGCGGCCACCAGCCAACCAGAGAGTACTTCATGCCTTTGGCCTTCGAAATGAGAGTTTTGATATCGAGCTCCTCGTCGGGCAGTTTTTCTAGCATTCTGTAAGGTTTTGGAGCCGCCTCAGTCTTTATCATCTGTGGCACTATCGTTGCAAATTTTTCCTTTGGAGCGGCTTGAGGCGCTTTGATCAGGCCGCGGGGGGTTATCGTTGGGAGCTGTGCGCGTCCGGTCGTCGGCTCCGATATCTGCAGCGTTTGTGGGACCAGACTGATTATTTCGGGGCGCTTTCGAACCTGTGAGAGGGGAGCTTCTTTTTTCTGCACAGGTTTTGGTTTTGCAGGCTGGCCACCCGCCGAATATTTTTCAAATATCGCAGAGTCGCTGCGGAGTTTTTCAAGAGACGGAAGCACAAATTCTTGTCTTGGTTTTAATTCCGCCTCTTCTTTTTCGATTTCTTTCTTCAGTTTCAACGGCGGCAGAGAAGGAAGAGTAACGACTTTTTCTGAAATGTGCAATTTCGGTTCAAGCAGATAAATTACGGCAAGGGCCAATGGCAACAGGCTAAGAGATAAAATGAGAATTTCGTTCTGCTCTGTGCTCATAACTTGTGTGGAATATGATAAGAAAGCGATTTCGACTGCTATGATTGCGCCTACTACCAGAGTGCTAACTTTTATTTTCAATGTATCAATTTTCTATTCTCTAGGTTGTATAAATGCAGTTCCACAGCGCTCACTTGACTTGAATCGCGGCGTGTGGGCATGAAGCCTCGCATGCCCTGCACTCTATGCAGTCTTCGGGCCTTGCTACCACGGACTTCCCGTCTTTGATTTCCAAGACGTTGGTCGGGCAGACCTCCGCGCACGTCCCTGCGCCCTTGCACTTTTTCAAATCGACAACTGGCGGCATTTTATTCCTCTTTTTGCTGTTGTAATAGTGTACTTATATATCCTGCTATCCTGTTCCTGTTCGGCTTGCTCAGGGAAGGCACCAACTCGTCCAAAATCCTGCGGTTCTTTTCGAACTCGGTGGTGAACTTGCCTGGATGTCCCTCTATGAAGTTCCTCGCAGCACGCTTTATGAACAGGGATCGTACTCTACCCATTTTTACACCTAGGAGCCTTGTCGGTTCCAGGCTAAAAATCCTTCGTGTTCGCCAGATTTTCGGCTATTCTCACGGCCCTTGCGGCCAATTCTAGCGGCGAGGACCCCAACAGCCTAACCATCGGTTCCTTGCCTTCTCCACCCTTGTCGTAGATGACATCCGGGACAAACCCGGCTTTCCTTATCGCATGTTCCGTGCCCCAGACCATTGTCCTGACTTTTGTGGGCTCTTCACTGCGGTCGAATTTTCCAATGATCAGCCCCATTCTTTCGCAGATTTTGACTATTTCCGGGGAATACTTGACGTTCATCGCGGCGCGTATGCGTGTGTCCGCCCTGTGTGCGGTAAGGACGATGTTCCCAACGTGTCTTGATATGCCCCATTCAGGAAATCCTGTCAAGTGGGGCATTTCTCCAACCCGGACTATCCGCCCGGACAGGCCGACGATTTCGCTCAAATCTTTCGCACCAGGCAGCGCCATCGCAATGTTCGTGCCGACTTGGGGAATCAGTTTCGCGAATTCCCTGCTTTCCCTCAAAAGTTTTGCAGCGGACCAGACGTCATCCATCGCGTGGCCCCTTTCTGCAGCCAAATAGAGTTGCGACATCTGATTAACAGGTTGGACGCCTTTCCCCACTTCGAGCCTCGCCTCGATTGAAGACTCGATGAATTTCTTGGTTTTTAGAATTGCGTCTTTCAGTTGTTCACCCTTCGCGAGTTCTGCGGTGATTGCAGAGGAGAATGAGCACCCTGTCCCGTGAATGGCGCCAGCTTCGATTCTTTCTCCCTCAAATTTTTGGATTTTTTTGCCATCGTATAACAATTCAGTAACTGTTTTTCCTTTCAAGTGACCGCCCTTTATCAGAACGGCCGCCGGACCCATCTTATATATCGCCTTTGCAGCCTTCTCCATCGTTTGCACGGAATTTATCCTCATCCCGCTGAGCTTCTGGGCCTCCGGGATGTTTGGGGTAACCACTTCTGCCTGGCCCAAAAGTCCGATTAATGCATCCACGGCATCTTCTTTCAGTAGCGGGTGGCCGGTTGCCGAAATCATGACTGGGTCCACCACCAGGCGCATGCCGTGTTTTTTTGTCTTCTTTTTCACGATGTTTATGATTACTGAGCTGCTCAGCATCCCTGTTTTTGCAAGCTCGACATCGAAGTCCGAAGCCACGACAGCTATTTGCTTTCCGACGAATTCAGGCGAAATTTCAAGGATTCCAAAAACCCCCCGCGTGTTCTGCGCAGTCAATGCAGTTATCACGCTCAACCCGTGGACGCCCAGCGCGGAGAACGTCTTCAGATCGGCTTGGATTCCTGCCCCTCCTCCGGAATCAGACCCGGCAATCGTCAATGCACATGGAATTTTCATTCTTTCACTCCCTTCAGATACGTTGGGAATGCTTTAGTAATTTTCACCTTTGCGAATTCTCCGAGTCTACCTTCGTCGAGTATCACTTTTTTGTAATTTTCAGATCTCAAGATGCGGCCCCCCTTCTCACCTTTTTCGGTAATGAATCC
>DYTO01000013.1:0-2868 GCA_020725895.1 Candidatus Hadarchaeum sp.
TTTTTAACGCCAGAGAACTCAATGTAATTTGACGAGTGCAGTTGTGTCCCAGCTTTTATTTTTATTTACAAATCAAGCCGGTCCGGGGAATCGAACCCCGCCGACTGCTTGACGAGTGCAGTTGTGTCCCAGACGACCGGCATTACCTCCACCGCGCTCTCGTCTGGAACTGGAGCCAGGTTTTGGACGCCCCGTTCAAGCGGTGGTTTGTTCAACCTTTCGCCACGTTTTTGCGTGGAGGTCATTTAAAAAGGAGAAAATCGTTAGAGATTAGGTGGGTTGAATGTACAGGGTAACTTTGATTCCTGGCGACGGAGTGGGCCCCGAGGTCACCTCGGCGGCGGTCACTTGCATAGATGCCACAGGCGTTAGCATCAGATGGGAGGAGGTTGTCGCAGGCGCTTCGGCGATAGACATGTATGGCACGCCTCTCCCGGACAAAGTCCTCGACTCGATAAAGAAGAACAAGGTCGCCCTGAAGGGCCCGATCACTACGCCGATAGGCTCGGGCTTCAGGAGCGTGAACGTCGCGCTCAGGAAAATCCTCGACCTCTACGCGTGCCTCAGGCCGTGCAAGCTCTACCCCGGCGCACGCTCGAACTACAAGGACGTCGACATAGTCATCGTCCGCGAAAACACCGAGGACCTATACATTGGGATAGAGTTCCAGAAGGGTTCGCGCGAGATCGCGGAGCTGATAGAGTTCGTAAAGGACAAGACGAATGAAACGGTGCGCGAGGATTCCGGGATAAGCATAAAGACTATTTCGGGCTCGGCCTCCGAGAGGATCGTAAAGTTCGCCTTCGACTACGCGAAGAAGAACGGGAGGAAGAAGGTCACGGCAGTCCACAAGGCCAACATAATGAAGTTCTCCGATGGGATTTTCCTGGAGAGCGCGAAACTCGTCGCGCAGGACTACAAGGACATCGCGTTCGAGGACAGGATAATCGACAACATGTGCATGCAACTCGTCCAGAAGCCGAATCTCTACGACGTGATAGTCGCGCCGAACATCTACGGCGACATCCTCTCCGATCTCTGCGCGGGGCTCGTCGGCGGGCTCGGGTTTGCCCCGGGCGCGAACATCGGCGACGAGTACGCGGTCTTCGAGCCGACCCACGGGAGCGCCCCTAAGTACGCGGGGCTAAACAAGGTAAACCCGGTCGCGGCAATCCTGTCAGGCGCGATGATGCTCGACTATCTTGGAGAGCAGAAGGCGGCGGGGAATGTAAGGAAGTCCGTCGCCAAGATAACCGGGGAGGGAAAATTTGTGACGTATGACATCAAGGAGAACCCGAAGGACCCAACGGCAGTCGGCACGCAGGAGATGGCAGAAGCCATCGCTGAAGAGATAGGGCGCATCTAGACTCTTGAGATAGAGAGAACGATTGAAGAGTAGAGAGTGAAAACCAAAAACACCATCGAAGTTATCACAAGAAGTATCCTTTCCCTTTTTCTCGCTTGCTCGATCTTGTCCAGCATTCTCTTGTCGATTTTAGTTCTGTAGAGCAAGCCGGTGGAACAGATGAGAACGAGCCAGAGGACAAAGATGCCGACCGTCGCCAGCTGCATGAGAGCGGGCATGATGCCCAGAAGCGAGTAGATCATGAGCATGGCAATCCCCATGAAACCGAGTATCAGCGTCACGAAGAACCAGAAGCTGACCCAAGGCGTCACGCCGACCATCTTTTTAACATGGTTCTTCTCGAGGATTTTCTCGTGGGCCTTCATGTGTATTATCCTGAACACGTGGATGCGGAAGACGGAGATGAACATCAGCGGGCCGGAGGTTCCAGCTGACGACGAACTAGGCGTGGTTGGCCAGGTCGTCTGACAACCTCGAGAAGTTCGGAATCACGAAAAAAACGAATGAAAGGAAGAAAGTCGCGGAAAGAACGGCTATCGAGATTTGCCAGGTCGCGCTTGCTAGGTTGAGTCTTTTTTCCAAGTTCAGGTTATCACAACAATGAAGTTTTAAAAGGACAGGATAAAAGTTGTTTTACGGTTGTTGAATGAAGCACAGGATAGCATTGTTGCCAGGCGACGGGATTGGCCCCGAAGTTCTGCGGGAGGGCGTAAAGGTTCTTGAGGCCGCCGCGGACGCAGTCCCGGGACTTCAGTTCGAGTTCAAGGAATTTCCCTACGGCGCGGACAATTACCTGAAGACAGGTGACCTGGTCCCGGAGGAAGGGCTGAAGGAGCTCTCAAAGTACGGTGCGATATACCTGGGTGCTCTCGGAGACCCGCGCGTCCAGACGGGAGTCCTGGAGCAGGGTGTACTCCTCAAGCTCAGGTTCTACTTCGAGCAGTACATCAACCTGCGACCGATCAAGCTCTACCCGAACGTCCGATGCCCGATAGTAGGAAAGGGGCCGGAGCACGTGAACTTCTACGTCGTGAGGGAGAACACGGAGGACTTTTACATCGCGGTCGGCGGGCGAGCGAAGGGGAGGACGAAGGCGCAGCACGAGCTCGTGCGGTCGATTTACAGCGTCAAGTTCGGGCTGGACCTCGACGTCGACAAGGATGAGATCGCATACCAGATCGGCGTGATAAGCCGCAAGGGGGCGGAGCGCGCGATCCGATACGCTTTCGAGCTCGCGAAGAGGAAGAACAAGAAGCGCGTGACTTCTGTCGACAAGGCGAACGTCCTGACTCACGTTTACGGCCTCTGGCGCGAGGTCTTCGAGAGTGTCGCGAAGAATTATCCTGGAATCGAGACGGAGTTCGCTTTCGTGGACGCCGTGACGATGTGGTTCGTTAAGAACCCGGAGTGGTATCGGGTGGTGGTCACGCCGAACATGTTCGGGGACATAATCACGGACCTAGGTGCCATGATTCAGGGCGGCCTCGGGCTCGCGCCGGGTG
>DYTO01000013.1:2878-3514 GCA_020725895.1 Candidatus Hadarchaeum sp.
AGCATGTACGAGCCGATCCACGGCTCTGCGCCGAAGTACGCTGGCAAGAACGTGGCGAACCCGCTGGCGACAATCCTCGCGGGGCAGATGATGCTGGAGAACCTCGGCGAGCAGAAGGCAGCCGACATCGTCGAGAAGGCTGTCGAGGAGGTCCTGCGCGAGGGCAGGATAAGGACTTACGACCTCGGCGGGAAGTCGAGCACTTCGGATGTCGGGGACGCTGTCGCTGCCAGGCTGAAATCACTGGCGTGAATACAGTCAAATATTTTTACTTCACCTTTGTTGCTTCGACATGCGTCACGCTTTGCGCAAGAATTTGATATTGGTCAAATATGGATGCGTTGTCATACTTCGTCGTCAAAATCGTATCATAAACATACTTGAGTTGCGCGCCGTTTTCCGAGTACCAAGATGTCCCTGAATCCAAATATTCTATCCGAGTTTTTGAACGAGTAACAGTAGTCAGCCAATTTTCAGAGATTACGTAACTTTCGAAATTTCCAAGAACTGTCGAAATGTTTTCCTTGCGGATTACCTCCGAGGTATAATTTGAGATACCCGTCCATATCCTGTTGTTTTCCCAGTAATCATATCGTTTTGGAAATAAGTTTGAAAGATGCCGAAATTTGCAACGTT
>DYTO01000013.1:3524-24432 GCA_020725895.1 Candidatus Hadarchaeum sp.
AAAATGGAGTTAGTTTGATATCATGCGTCTAGTTGTCGCTCTGACTGGAGCCAGCGGCGTGGCATACGGCATGAGGTTCCTGGAGGTTTGCAAGGAGCTCGGCATAGAGACGGAACTCGTGATCTCAAAGCCGGCGGCGCTCCTTCTCAAGGAAGAGATCGGAAAGAGGGCAAAGGACATGGAAAAGCTCGCCACGAGGGTCCACGCCCCGGAAAACCTCGAAGCCCCGATATCGAGCGGCTCGTACAATTTCGACGGCATGGTGATAGTCCCGTGCAGCATGGGAACGCTCGGCTCGATAGCGAGCGGCACTGCGAGGAACCTGATAACGCGCGTGGCCGACGTCACCCTAAAGCAGAACCGCCCCCTGGTACTGGTCCCGCGGGAGACGCCCCTAAACCTAATCCACCTCGAGAACATGGTGAAGCTGAAGCGCGCAGGCGCGACGATCCTGCCAGCCGCCCCCGCCTTCTACCACAAGCCGGAGGATGTCGCCGACTTGGTGGACTTCATCGTCGGGAGGATCCTTGAGATATTCGGCGTCGAGCACAAGCTCTACAAGAAATGGTCGGGCCTCGAGACCAGATAATTATTAATCCACCGCGCCCAGTTCTAGTGAAATAATGATAGAGAAAATTCTGATCGAGGCGATAGGAGGCGCGACGGCGTTCTACGCGCTGGCCTTCTCTTACTACTCTCTGCGGAACGCGAGGCTTATGTCGGGCCAAATAGGTCACAGGCTCATGGCGGCCGGCGCGGTTCTCTTCGCCGTGACGGTCGGGATGGGCGCGGCCGGCGAGCTCTTCGGCCTTGGCATCAGCGTGGCCGTCTTCTCGACTTGGCTTGTGGCGCTCCTGATCGTCGTGGCGGGCGGGCTGGCCCGCGTGAAATCCGTGACGAAGGTCTACAATCTCTCAATCTTCAAGGCGCTCCTGACGTTCCAGCACGTGAAGTACTACCTCTTCAGCGTGCTTCTCCTCGCCCTCGTGGGGATACCTCTCTTCATCCTTGACCTGTTCGTGACGCCGGGGTACGACTGGTTCCGCGTCGGTTTGGCCTGCGTCTGGACGGCCTCCTTTGTCCTCCTGACAGTGAGCGAGCGGGCTCTGGGGATGAAGGCCCTGGTGAAGATGGAAAGCGTCCCGCACAAGCTCTGGAGGAAGGACATCCAGCTTCTGAGGGCGCGACTCGACATAACCAACGGGTACGCGGGAGGGCTGGCGACACTCGCCGGCATGAAGCCGATATCGAAGGTCCTGTCCGACTGCGCCGACGAGAACAAGGCCCTGCTGAAGGACCACAAGCTTGAGATGCCGGGGAAGCTCGCGATGAAGTCTCTGATCGACAACATCGAAAAAATCCCGGAGGCGAAGCGGGAGCAGGTGATATTCAAGACGTTCTGCTGCATCGACTCGGGGTTCATAGTCCTCTACTCCAGGCTGACTTCGCCTGAGAACACCAACGCCATGCTGAACAACACTTTCAAGGTGAGCTTCAAGGCACACGGGGCGATAATCCACGACTATGCGTTGCCCGCGCTCCTCTTCGGCAACGTCCTCGAGCCGGTCCTCCTGAAGAGCAAGAAGGAGACGCGAGCGGCGGCCAACGCGGAGATCAAGAAGCTGCTCGGCAAGCTAGACTCGCTGGCGAAGCGTCTTGAGATCGACGAGGACGGGAGGGTGAATTTGGCATCAGTCTACCAGTCGCTGGCGACATTGGAGCGCGAGGAAAGGATAAACAGGACGATCTCCGTTTTCTCGGCGGTCCAAAAGACAATCATGCCCATTTTGGAGAAGGACCTCGGGCCCGACGCGAAGAAAATGATCGAGAAATCATACTATCGCCTGAATTCTAATTTCCCGGAACTCAAGAAGTTTGTTTTGAAGGCCAAGGGAGGGAAGTGAATGGCCGAGCTGCCGACGCGCAAGTTCGAGTGCAAGGCATGCAAGCACGCGGACTTCAGGATGTCGACTGCCGAGGTCGGGGAGCACATCATGCACAGCTGCCGGAAGTGCGGCGGGACGATGAAAGTGACGGGAGACAAGCCCCCCGAATGGCTGTCGAAGGCCCAGGGGATTGTCACCTCGCGCTTCGACGTAGACGATTTTCTGGCGGACGCCAGCAGGATGGAGTTCGAGATTAGCTCGAATGACACGAAGAAATCTTTCGGCGAGGTTTTCAGGGAACTGAGAAAGAACGGCTACCTCTCGGCCATGCGCAGGACGATGAACGGGCTGAAGGTCTTCGTTGTCAAAACCGCGCCGGTCAAGCCGAGCAACGTATGGATCAACGTTGTTCTTTTCGTGACCACTGTTTTCTCGACTTTCCTTGCCGGCTACTTCGTCATGTTCAGAGGGTCCGTGGTCTTCTCGTTCGTTTTTTCCGTGGCGATGATGCTCATGCTTGGCACCCACGAGATCGGCCACAAGATCTCTGCTTGGCGGAACGGGATAGACGCCACCCCACCATACTTCATACCTTCTCCGTTCGGGCTGGGGACTTTTGGCGCGGTGATAAACATAAAGAGCCCGCCGCCGTCGAAGGATTCCCTGGTCGAGATGGGCTTGGCAGGGCCGCTGGCGGGGTTCGCGGTGGCGCTGCCGCTCGCGTTCATAGGTCTCATTGTCTCATCTCCGGACCCGAATGGCTTCAAGCTGTCAACGGCCCCGCTCGCGTTCTTCCTCTTCCAGGGAGGCGCTGTCTCAAACTTTGCGACGGGGATCGCGTTGAACCCGCTTGCCCTCGCAGGATGGGTCGCTCTGCTCATAACCCTTCTAAACCTTGTGCCGGCGGGGCAGCTAGACGGCGGCCATGTCGCAAGGGTGTTCCTCGGTAGGGACAGGCACTACTTTTTGACGAAGATGCTGGGCACCGGCCTGTTCGCCACCGGCATTTTCTTTCCCGCTCTCCCGTTCTGGTTCTGGGGCCTGCTGATATACTTCTTTTTCAGGAACTACCACGCGGGATCGCTCGACGATGTCTCCGGACTGTCGCGCAGTTCCAAAATATTGGTGGTGATTGCCGCCGTTGTTTTTATCCTTTGCCTGCCTATTCCTGTGATGTGATGCAATGAGCGGAAAATTCATAACCATCGAGGGACTGGACGGCTGTGGCAAGAGCACACACGTGAAGCTCCTCGCAGACTGGCTTGAGGACCAGGGATACAAGGTCGTTTGCACGGACGAGCCGACGGACGGCCCGATGGGGAAGCTGCTGAAAAGGATACTCATCGGCGAGTTCAAAGTCCCGGTCGAGGTGGAGGTCTCGCTCTTCGCGGCAGACAGGATGCAGCACTTGGCGGGCGTTATCCTACCTGCAATCGAGGATGGGAAGATAGTCCTGAACGAGCGCTACGTGCACTCTTCGATAGCATACCAGACTTCGCGGGGCGCCACGAAGCAGATGGTGGAGAAGGCGAACGAGCACGCGCTCAAGCCGGACTTGGCGGTATTGATTGACGTTTCGGCGGAAGCCGCCCTCTCGAGGATCAAGAAGGAGCGCAAGCTCGACGAGTTCGAGAAGGACCTGAAGCTGCAGCGAGCTGTGCGCAGGAAGTACTTGGGTATAGCTAGGACCGGCGTTCTGAAGGTCGTGAAGGGCAACCAACCGCTTGAGAAAGTTCAGGCGAATCTTCGAGATTTGGTGGCAAAAGTTTTGTGATTTCTCCATTTTTAAGCAGCCTCCGCGCAAATGATCGGCAGGTAAAATTGAGAACCAGGAAAAAAGTTTTCCACGAGTGGGCTGGCAAAACCTTCGAAACTACATGCTGATCTGCGCCGAGAACGGCAGGCTCTTGAAGACTTCCGCCGCGGCCTTCTCGACCTTTGGCCTGTACTCCTTCGTGGTGTAGACGCGTACGACGTCCACGTAACCCTTCAGGACATTGATAAGTTGAGAGTGCTTTGAAACCGAGACGACCTCTTTCGCCCCGTCAGCCGTCGTCTGGAACATCGGTATCTCCATCGGGTCTATCTCCCGCGGATAGTACGGAATAGAGTCGATCGTCGGCACGTCAACGACAACGTGGTCCCGGTCAATCCCAGCCTTCTCGGCGATCTCCTCCTCCTTCTGGATGCGGACATTCTCGTCCCCCAGGAGCCTCGCGACGTAAGGGTCACGCAAGTGGACGTTCCTCTGGTATGCGGCCTTCAGAAGTCTCCTGTTGCAGAGGCAGTCGTTCATCTCTTTTGCCAGTTCCGCGAATTTTCGCTCTTTAGGCGAAGTGAACTTCGTCGGCTCTATGTCGCGCAGCTTCGTTGAGATATAGCCGTCGTCCATCTTCAGGAAATCGTTGATATCCTTGAACGTAGTGAAGCCTAGGATCTCGTCCGCGTAATCCATCGCCTTGTGCAGGAGGATCTCCGCCGCCCGAACGGTCCTGTGATAGTAAACCGCGAGGAACATCTCGTATCGCGCGATCATGAAAGCCTCGAGGGCGTGGAGGGCCTTCAGGTCTATCGCGATCTCCTCCTTCATCACGCTCATCGCCTGGATCAACCTGCTCATGTCTATCCTACCGTAGTCGACCCCCGTGTAGTAGGAGTCGCGAATGAGGAAATCCATCTTGTCGGCGTCGACCTGGCTGGCCGTGACCTGGTGCAGGTAACGGTTCTTCTTAGCATCCTTCCCGAAAGTAAGGTCGATTATCTGGTTCGGATTGTACCCTATGTCCTTGATGGCGTCGGCGAGTTCGCTCTCCGCAACAACTTTCTTCCCCATCTCCTCGTGGTTGAGGCCGCGTCGCTTCACAAGGACTTCCTCGAAAGAATGCGAAAATGGCCCGTGCCCGATGTCGTGCAATAGGCCCGCCAACCGCAGGAGCTGCCATTCATCCTTCGAAATATCAACGCTCTGCTTTAGCGAGTCCGCGATCTGCCCGGCGACCTGCATCGTGCCGATCGCGTGCGAGAACCTCGTGTGGTCCGCCCCAGGGTAGACTATCGAGGCTATCGACAGCTGCTTTATCCCCCTCAGCCGCTGCACCGGCCAAGTGTCGATGACCCTGCGCTCGGCGTCCGTCATGCCTATGTACCCGTGGACCGGGTCCCGGATGTATTTCACGAACATACGGAAATTAATGCACTCGGGTCAATAAAAACCACAGCCCTGCCCCAATCAGGTATAGTTTAAATACAAGTCAAAATATACAAAAGAAAGAAGGTGGAACATTGGTGCCTTTCAAGGTTTACGAATTGGAAGACGAGGAAGACGAAGACGAATACGAGGATAAAGATCAAGAAGACCATGATGAGTAATCTCTCTTGAAATTCTCCGGCTATGAAAACTCGATAAATTTACAACACCTGGCATAGATTTTCAACATTTTAATGCTAAATATAAATCGCTGAATACTTTCGGTGACTCCTCCCCCAAAATCAATTAAAGCAATTCGCGTTTTTAGACTTAGGTAAATTATCTAATCATTTTAATATTGACATCCTCCCGAGCCACAATTACTATGTAAACCGATGGCGTTTCGATATTGTTGTAGAAAATTTTGTAGTTGAGATTACAACATATCAGCCAAGACATGTAAAATGTGGGCCACATTCAGCCCAAGCATCCGTTATCGGAGCCAAAGTACTAGATAGACTTCTACAGTTTAGAGAAAAATAAAAAATCGATAGTTGTTATTTCTGACGAATGGCGCAATAAACAGTATATTCGCGATTTGAAAGAAACAGTTCAATCGTATGGTTGTTACATACTCTTTGCTGATTTTTGTAAATTAGGATGGGCGGAAAACGTTACTACCCAGATAGTCGAATTACTCAAACGCCCCGAGTTTGCATCTTATCAGATTCTTTGAGTGTTTTGATGTCTATCCCGCGCATCGCTTCTGGTAAGTTTTTACTACATTCCAACAAAACTTGAGGGTCATCGTAATTTCTCGTTGCTTCCACTATTGCTCGTGCCATTTTTGCCGGATCGCTCGACTTGAAAATTCCTGATCCGACGAAAACTCCGTCAACGCCCATTTGCATGACCATCGCCGCATCGCAGCCCGTGGCAATTCCGCCCGCGCAGAACCAAACGACCGGCAGTCTCTGAAGCTTCGCCGTTTCCTCGACTAGTTTGATAGGAACCCTGTATTCACGTGAGGACGCAACTAGTCCGTCCCAACCCATTGAAGCGAGATCGGATATCTGGCGTTTCGTCAGCCGTATGTGCCTTATCGCCTCGACGATGTTCCCGGTCCCGGCCTCTCCCTTCGTTCGAATCATCGCCGCCCCCTCGTTTATCCTTCGCAGGGCTTCCCCGAGATCGCGCGCGCCGCAGACGAACGGCACCTTGAAACCTTTCTTTTCAACGTGAAACTCCTCGTCAGCAGGCGTCAGCACCTCGCTCTCATCTATCATGTCCACGCCCAAGGCCTCGAGGACCTGGGCCTCAGCGAAGTGACCTATCCTGCACTTTGCCATGACCGGCACCGTCACCGCGTTGATGATGGATTCTATGACCGCCGGGTCTGCCATTCTGGCAACACCGCCCGACGCCCTGATGTCGAAAGGAACCGCCTGGAGCGCCATGACAGCGACGGCGCCCGCCTCCTCGGCGATTATCGCCTGCTCTGCCGTCGTCACGTCCATGATAACGCCGCCTTTCTGCATCTTGGCGAATCCGCGCTTGAGCCTGTCCGAGCCGAACACGATATCCATGACTATCCCGTCAACAATTTCTGTTTTCCTTCTTAAATGTGTGAGTTTAAGCCTCTTTTTTCAGCATAAAGTTGAACAGGTCAACGAGTCTGCTTGAGAATCCGTACTCGTTGTCGTACCAGCCGAACACTTTCACAAAGTTCCCTTTCTTGCCCATCACGCTCGTGCTCAGTCCGTCGATTACGCACGAGTGCGGGTTCCCGATGATGTCGTTGGAAACAAGTGGCTCTTCGCTGTACTCAAGGATTCCATTCAGCTTGCCCTGCGAGGCTTCTTTGTAAAGACGGTTTATCTCCTCGGCCGTCGTCTCCTTGCCGAGCTCGGCCACGAGGTCGGTTATCGAGCCGTCGATCACCGGCACTCGAAGAGAGACTCCATCCATCTTGCCTTTCAGGTCCGGGATGACTATCCCGATCGCCTTCGCCGCGCCTGTCGTCGTCGGTATTATCGAAACCATCGCCGACCTTGCCCTGCGCGGGTCCTTGTGCACCAGGTCCAGTATTCTCTGGTCGTTGGTCACTGCGTGGCACGTTGTCATGAATCCCTGCTTGACCCCGAAGTTGTCGTGGAGGATTTTCACCATCGGCGCCAGACAGTTGGTCGTGCATGATGCCATCGAGATTATCCTGTGCTTCGATGGGTCGTAAACCCCCTGGTTCACTCCTAGCACAACCGATACGTCCGGTTCTTTCGCCGGGGCGGAAATGACCACTCTTTTCGCACCCGCCGTCAGGTGCTTGCTCCCGCCTTCCTTGTCGGTGAATGCGCCCGTCGACTCGAGCACATAATCCACATTCATCGCCTTCCACGGCAGAACAGCCGGGTCCTTCTCTTTCGTCACTTTTATTTCCTTCCCGTCCACGATGATGGAATTCTCAGTCGCCTTCACATCGTGTTTCCAAACGCCGAACGCAGAGTCGTACTTCAAAAGGTGCGCCAGCGTCTTGGGGTCGGAGAGGTCGTTGATTGCCACTATCTCAAAGTTCTTCTGGAAATCCTTGTTCTCCAATGTGCATCTCAAGAAAACTCTACCTATTCTTCCAAAGCCGTTTATTGCAAGTTTCGCCATTCTATCTCTTCAACATCTTTCAGGGCACGATTTTAAACCTTGTGGTGGCGTTTGGAATTTCAATTAAAGTTTTAACGTGCGCGCCCGAAAGTAATCGGTGCGAATGACAGTACACATCGGAGATTGCGTGCTGGGGGTCTTTGCATTCGACGAGTCGGGGAAGATGCTTGCGTCGAAGCAGTTCCCGCGCGAGCCCAAGGATGTCGCCGGAAGGCTGGCCAGTATCCAGATGGGCACGCCCACTTCTGAACACAGGGATCTCGTCAAGGAAATGATCACGGGCGGGACGAAGGAATTCACGTTGGAATCGAATATTTTGGTTAGCAGTCTCTCGAGAGAGTTCAAGGATGCAAAGTTCGAAGTCGTCGCACCGAACAGGGCCGGGTCGATCTTGCGGGGAAAGCTCAACGACGTCGCGGAGGATGTCGGCTTTCCAAACGTGAGCGGCCTCGTCAGGGACGTCAACTTCATCCTGACGCGCCTGAGGCTGAAAGAGGAGGCTTCCGAAAGGGACAAGATGGTCATCCAATCGATAGTGCTCTTGGACGAGGTTGACAAGTCGACGAACATCATCATCGGCCACCTTCGCGAATGGTATTCAATGCACTTTCCTGAATTGGACAGGCTGGTCCACGACCACAAGGTTTACTTGAAACTCGTGAACGAACTTGGCACTCGCGACAAGTTCACCATGAACTCCGTGCAGAAGGCAACCGAACTTTCCGAGGAGGAAGTCAAAGATATTGTACAGGCGGCCCAGAGCTCGATTGGCGCGGACTTCGACGAGCTTGACATGAATGCATTGCAGAGCTGCATTCTGGAAATGATTCACTCTTTCGAGATGAGGGAAAAGATAGCAGAATACGTCGACGGCCTGATGCTCCAGGTCGCCCCGAACCTGAGGACGGTGGCTGGAGGGACCGTGGGCGCGAGGCTGATCTCGCTGGCCGGAGGCCTCGAAGGCCTTTCTAAATTGCCGTCGAGCACAATCCAGATCCTCGGGGCAGAGAAGGCGCTCTTCCGCTCGCTCAAGAGCAGGGCGAGGCCGCCGAAGCACGGCGTCATCTACCAGTATCCGGAGATAAGGAACTCGCCGAGGAAGCTGAGGGGGAAGATCGCGCGGGCGTTGTCCGGGAAAATCGCGATTGCCGCAAGAGTCGACTCGATGGCCGGGGAATACGTGGGCGACAAGCTTTCCGCGACTCTCAAGGGGAGGGTCTCGTCGATAATGAAAAGAGGGAAGGAGGATTGACGAGATGCCGCGGATAACCCCTCACGACAAAGTCAATAACGTCTTCTGGGCGGAGTTCGAGGACAACACGAAGAAGCTCGTCACAAAGAGCCTCGCGCCGGGATGCAAGGTGTACGACGACGAGAGAGATTTCAAGGAGGGAGCGGACGAGTACCGTGTCTGGGACCCGTATCGAAGCAAGCTCTCGGCGGCCATCCTGAAAGGAGTGAAGAACGTTTCAATCCCTGACGGGGCGATGGTGATTTATCTTGGCGCGGCTAGCGGGACGACTGCGAGCTTCGTCAGCGACATGGTCGGGCAACAGGGACGAGTCTACTGCATCGAGTTCTCTTCGAGACCTCTTCGGGACCTCCTTCAGGTATGCGGCAAGCGTCCGAACATGTACCCGATTCTCGCGGATGCCAGGGACCCGTCGAAATATTCTTCGCTTGTCGAGACGGCCGACGTCATCTACCAGGACATCGCGCAACCCGACCAGGTGGAAATACTCTTGAAAAACGTCAAGGTCTTCCTGAAGGAAGGGGGGCACGTGATCCTGAACCTGAAGTCGAGGTCGATCGACGTCACCAAGGAGCCGCGCGAAATCCTGAGGAACGAGATGGAGAAGCTCGAGAAGGAGATGGAGATACTGGACGCAAAGTTCCTAGATCCGTATGAAATAGATCACGCTTTGATTGTCCTGCGTAAATAAATTTTCTGGGAGGGGTAATCTTGGTTGTCAAAGTCAAGGATTTCATGACAAAAAAAGTCATCACCATCGAGTCTTCGAGGGTGATTTTGGAGGCCGCGAAGATTTTGAGCGAGCAGCAGATTGGCAGCGTGATAGTCACTAAGAACGGCGCGCCGGTCGGAATCCTGACGGACCGCGACATCGTGATAAGGGCGGTCGCGGAGGACCTTGACATCGAGAAGGAGAATGTTGAGAGGATAATGTCAAAGCCCCTGATAACGGTAAGGCCCGAAGATCCTATTTTCAAGGTGATGAAGATCATGGAGCGCCGCTCGATAAGGCGAGTCCCCGTCGTCGAGGACCACAGGATCATCGGGATAGTGACGCAGAGCGACGTGGGGCGGGCCGCGGTCATTGCACCTAGCCTCGGCGCGGGGATTCCTGAGATTTACCTGACCAAGAAAAAACGCGAAACCGAAACCTGAAAAGAGAAAGAAGAGATCAGCGCGTCGTCACTTCGCAACCGCTCTCTGTGACTATCACTGTGTGCTCAGCCTGCGCCACTTTCGCCTTTGATCGCTCGCTCAGAACATAGTAGGGCCAGAGCGCCCCGACCCCGACGAGTTCACGCAGGGTGAGCTCGAGCCTGAGCTTCGACATCTGCTTTGCAAGCCACCTCTCGGCGAAAGGCAGCCCGCTGTAATCGTGCTTTATTTTCCTCAAGAGCTCGCGGGACATCCTCAGTCGGGTCGGCACGTCCCTCATATAGTGGAAGATGTACATCTTCTTCTGGTCTTCGACATATCCCGCTCCGTCGGTGACGAATGGCTCTATCGCTAGGACGTCGCCAGCCTGTATCTTCAGCCCGGTGTTCTCCTTGACGTTCGGGATCGTGAGTCCGGCGTGGAGGTCTCCCGGCGCGAGGCTGTGCCCGGTGAGGTTTCTGATCGGTTTGAACCCGGCCGCCGTTATCGTCTCCTCGACGACGCGCCCGATCTCCCCGACGTCTATCCCGGGTTTCACCGTCGCTATCGCGGCCTCAAGCGCCTTCTCGACGACCGGGACCATCTCGGCCTTCTCGCCGAAAGCCACGGTGAACGCGGTGTCGGCGATGTATCCGTCGATCTGCGAGCCTATGTCGACCTTGACCATGTCCCCTTCCTTGAAAACAGTCTCGTCGTTGGCCGGCGGGCTGTAATGGGCCGCGACCTCGTTGATGGAAATGTTGCACGGGAATGCTGGCTTCGCGCCCTTTGCCCTGATCAGTTCCTCGGATTTCTCGGCGATGTCAAATGCCTTCGCGCCGACCTTCACGAGGGCCCTTATCTCTTCCCTCACCTCGGCCAGGATCTTCCCGGCCATTCGATAGTTCTCGAGTTCTTCATCATTCAGCATTTGAGCACCGGCAAAATTGTTTAATTGTACGGCTAAAAAGGTAATGTGATGAAGGAAACTTACTTGACGAAGGAGCAGGCCAGGGTGCTCCAGCTGAAGTCACAGGGGATGACCCAGGCGCAGATTGCGAAGGTCCTGAAGACCTCGCGCGCGAACATCTCGATTTTGGAGAAGCGCGCACGGACGAACATCGAGCGGGCGGAGCGAACGATAAAGTTGGCTGCGAAGTTGAGGGCATCGGTTGTCCTCAAGGTAGAGGCGGGGTCGGACCTCTTCTTGGTCCCGAAGCTCCTTTTCAAGGAGGCCGACAAGGCGAAGATTCAGGTCAAGCTCACGGCGCCCGATATCATCGCGAAAATCCAGAGAGACGCGGCCGATAGGATTCACGGACGCTCCGTGACGAAGAATTTCGAAGTCGCAGTTACTCCTGAAGGCGAAATCATCCTATGAACTTGTCGAGCCCCATCTGCTTTTTCTTCTCGAATTTCAGGTCCGCGTCTCTGTAGCCGAGGACTTCCATTATCCTCATGACGGCAGGGAGGATCTGGTTGTCCACGTAGTAGTCGGCGTCGTACTCCTTGTCCTTGAAGAGCTCGACAGGGATCGCGCGGTCGCTTATGCTTCCCGCGCCCTTCGCCTCGATGTAGGCGATCATCATCCCCGGCTCGACCTCGTGCCCTACCTCCCGCAGGCGCTTGGCGGCGACGACGTGCGGCCCTATCGCGCGGTAGCTCTCTATCGGCATCTTCAGCTGCGTGTATATTATCAGGTCTTCCAACTTCGCCTTCCCGCCGAGGACCATCTTCGTGGCGTCCAGGACTATATTCGCCGCCTTCTCGGGCGAGCCGTCCTTCAAAATCGCCTTCAGGACATCCTCCTGGGTGTGCTTGGCGATCGCCGCCCAGTCCCGCCTGACGAACTCAAGCCCCTTCACCACTAGTCTCCCCTCGTCGTCTATCAGGGCGTACCGCTTTTTGGTTATGAAGACGCCGCGCGGGTAGAATGCCTCGAGCTCAAGCTCCATTATCCCCGGCAAGTTCTTGTTCACCTCTTGCATGAACTTTATCGCGTCTTCGCGGCTTTTCCCGTTGAGTTTCGCATGCAAACTATCTGTATCGCTATAGCAAACCTTCAGCCCGAAGTCCCCGGCCATCTTGATCGTCTCGTGGATGTAGTGCCTGCCGAAGCTAGTCACGCTCTCGGCGCCCTCCTTCGAGTACCAGCGCGCCCTCGGGTAGCCGAGCATCCCGTAGAATGAGTTCGCGAGAATCTTCAGAGCCCACTGCCGCGCGTTCGCGATCTCGTACTCATGCGTCCCCTTCTTGTGCTTCTTCAGCTCTGCCTTGAGATCGCCCCTCAGCTTCACCACCCGCTCCACGACCTCCGGGACGAAACCTCTGCGAGCCTGGCATATCATGTGGCCGAGTTCAGGGACGACCGTGGCCTCGCCCTTCTTGCAGCATTTGCAGTTGACGGTCGACGGGTCGATGTTGTGCGAGACTATGATCGAAGGGTAAAGCGAGCGGAAGTCGAACACCACCAGGTTCTCGTGGTACCCTTTCTCCGGCTCCATGACGTATGCGCCCACAAAAGTCTCCTCCACCCTCTCCTCGAATTCATCGCCGACGGGCCTCGGAGGGATGAGTTCCCCGCGCTTGTACGCTTCCGAGATCAGGAGCCACTCGACGAGTTGCCCGGCGCTCATGCGGCTTACGTCGAAAAGGCTCTGCCCGACGACGTGCGTCAGCTCGACGAAAAGCGGGAGCAGCTCCTCGCCGATTTCCAGCGTCGCGACCGCGTCCGAGAGTGAATACTCCAGCAGCCTGTTCCAGTGCTCGCCGCCTTTCTCCCAGGCCTCGACGAACTTCGTGAACTCGAAATCGGGTTTTTCCTTCCCCATCATGTGCCGGTAGACGTCCTCGAGCGTGTAGTGGATCAGCCTTATGTTGCCAATATTCGCGAGGAAATTCACCATTGAAAAAACGTCCACGTGCACCCGCCCCCTTATCCTAGTGGCAGTGGCCATCTTCCTCCTCCTCGTGACGACTTCCGTCCCGTCGCGCCCGAGCGTCAGCTTCAGTCTGTGTTGTTTCGCGCGCTCCTTGATGTATGGGAAGTCGAAGAGATCCGTGTTGTAGCCCAGGAGTATGTCGACATCCATCTCATCCACAAGTTCAATGAATCTTTTCAGCGTGTCCTTCTCGGTCGGCAGGATTTCCACGTAGTCGAGGTCGGTCGGCAGGTTCCTCCACGTCAGGACTTTTTTCAGCCCCCTGTTGTCCGCGAGGCTTATCATCATTATCGGGTCCTTCTCGGGACGCGGCGACCCCGTCGGGTTGAAGACCTCGATGTCGAAGCTCATCACGTTCAGCTTCGGCTTTTCAATTTCGATTTTTTTAGGGTGAGAGTCGAGGGTGATCGTTTTAATTCCATTTTCATCCTCAACCTCGCCCGTCACCTCGACCCCGTCCATCGGCGTCAGTTGCCTGTCTATCAGGTAGCCCCGCATCGGCGGGATATCGTAACCGTATATTTCCTTCACCCCGGCGAGCTCGCGGATCTTGTGCCTGAGCGGGTGCATGTCGTTGGGGTGGCGGGCCTCGACCCGAAGCACCTCGACCTCCTTGCTCAGGCGCGAGAGCTTGACGGCCTTCACGGATTTCGGTTTTATCATCCCTCCGTTTCCGGCGACCTCGAGCATCGATATCAGCTTCTCGACCTTTCTCGGGTTCTCGGCCTCGACGTAGAAGAACTGGCTGAACGACCTGTCGATGGCGGCGACAGTCTCCTTCTCTCCCTTGACGAAGAGCTTGGTCACTGGCTGGGTCTCTTCCTCCGAATAGTCTATGTCTAGCAGCAATCCCCTCATTTCAATCGTAAAATTATTGTCGTTTTTTGGATAAAAGTTGGTTCGGCGGCGAATTTTTCGGGTTATATGCCGGCGTCATCCGCAAAACCAAAGTCCAAACGGCGGGAACCGGGGCCCCTCTGTACGTCGCAAGCTCCGGACGCTGTACAACGAACCGTCGAAGCGATTTCTAGGTGGGCTTTGCCCACGCCCATGCCTCGCACCCTGTTGGGTTGACTCCGCAGTTCTGTGAACCAGCACTTTACCACGGAATACTGAAATCTGAGACTTCAGTAAAGGTCGTTCGTGTGCTCCAGCTCCCGCCAGATGATATTCGACGTGCGACTATTTATTTTTTCTCTTCCAACGAAAAATCTAGGTCAAAATTCTGTGGGGTCTTTAGGAGGGGCATCAGGGTATGCGCCCGGCCCCGTGGGCACGTACTCGCCTGATTTGCCAAATTTCCTGAACACAGCGATCGCCCCGCCGACAGCGCCCGCGATAACAACGACAATGGCGATCGGAACAACGTCGAGTGGCTGAGCGTTCGTGCTGCCGCTCCGATTGTCCTGCGTGCCAGTCGTGTTGTCATCGCCCTCGCCTATGCCCGTCGGCTGCTGTGTCCCTGGCGTGGGCGTCTGGCTCTCATCCTCCGGAGTATTGGGGTCGTCGACCGGCGTCGGAGTGGGAGTAGGGGTTGGGGGTGGCGTGTCCGGAGACAGCTCGTCTGGGTGGCCGTCTTCTTGCGCCAGAGTCAACGGAACAGAAATAATGCTAAGCAAGACCAACAGAAGAACCAGCGCCGCTGTTTTTCTCGGCATTTTTCTCAAATTTAATTAGACCCGCCAATACTAAAGATTTTCGATTTTGGCTGTATCGAATAATGCAACATCGCTCATTTTTGGGTCTTTTTAGACCCAAATCTCAAAAAATTCTCGTGTTGGGGCGACTGGTGTGAGCTGTTCATCCAAAGCGTTGACCAACACCGGTCCCAGCCAGCTTGTGCCGCCCCAAAGACATTTGTCTGAAGTTTATTAAGGGGTTGTGTAAAATTGAGTTGGTTAAAATGGAGTTGAAAGCGGCCAACAACGGCAGCTATCCGCGCATAAGCGACGATGACCAGAGGCACCGCCAGGCTTACGCGAAGCTCGACAGCAAGGAGATCGCGTGGGATGACTTCGAGAAGGTGCAGGACGAGGTCACGCGCGACGCGATTGAGGAGCAGGCCAAGGCCGGGCTCGACATAGTGACGGACGGCCAGATCAGGTGGTACGACCCGGTTTCCCACATTGCGCGCAACCTCGAAGGCTGCGAGATAAATGGTTTGCTAAGATTTTTCGACACAAATTTCTACTTCCGCCAGCCCGTCATCAAGGGGAAGATATCGAGGCGCGATTCTCTTGCGAAGGAGTACAGGTTCGCGAGCGGCGTTTCCTCGAAACCCGTGAAACAGGTCATCACAGGCCCGTACACGGAGGCGAAACTCTCGATCAACAACAGCAAGGCGGACTTCAGGGCCCTGGTCGACGAGTTCGCGAAAGTCATCGCGCAGGAGGTCAAGGACCTGGCCGGCGCTGGCGCAAAGTTCGTGCAGATAGACGAGCCCGCCATCCTCAAAAAGCCAGCCGACTTCGCTATCCTTGAAAAAGCCGTCAAGAAAATATCCGCGGCGAAGGGTGGGATCGAGCTCTCGCTCTGCACGTATTTCGGCGACGCGGCGCCGCTCTACAAGAAACTCGTCACGCTCCCTGTCGACACCCTCTCATTCGATTTCACATACAGCCCGAGCCTGCCCGACCTGATCGCTGAAAAAGGTTGCGAAAAGAACCTCGGCCTCGGGATAATCGACGGTAGGAACACCAGGCTAGACGACAAGGACAATGTGCTCGCGAAGATAGTGAAGATCATGCCCGCCGTTGAGGGTGAAACGATTTACATCATGCCGTCATGCGGGATTGGCGACTACCTGCCGAGGGGCACGGCGTTCAAGAAGCTTCAAATCGTGGCCGAGACAACCGAGAAAGCGAGGCAGATGAAATGAGCAGGTCGAAACTGAAGAAGCTGGGACTGAATCTCCCGATACTCCCGATGACGAGCGTCGGCAGCTTCCCGAAGCCGCCATACTTGCTGGAGGCGAGGAAGAAGTTCGCCGCCAAGCAGATGAAGCACGCCGACCTCCGCGAGCTCGAGATAAGGGCGACCCGCGAGTGGATCAGGAAGCAGGAATCGCTCGGCATCGACGTCATGGTCGACGGCGAGATGTACCGCGGGGACATGGTCGCGTACTTCGCCGAGAACTGGGAGGGCTTCAAGACCAGCGGCCTGGTGAGGAGCTACGGCAACCGATACTACAGGAAGCCGATAATCGTCGGCGAGGTGAAGGCGAAGGGACCGCTGACCGTGGACTGGTGGAAGTTCGTCCAGAGCCTGACGGAAATGCCGCTCAAGGGAATGGTCACAGGCCCCTACACGATGATGGACTGGCTTTTCAACGAATACTACCCGACGAGGCGTGACGCCTGTCTCGCGATGGCGAAGGTCATCCGAGGCGAGGTGAAGTCCCTCGTGAAGGCTGGCGCGAAGATAATCCAGATAGACGAGCCCGCGATTTCCGCTAGGCCTGAGGAACTCCCGGAGTTCGCGATAGAGGCGATGAAGGATGTCACGAAGGGCATCGACGCCTACTTCATAACCCACATCTGCTACGGGGCGTTCGAGTTCATCTACCCGGAGATGCTGAAACTTTCCGTCGACAACTTCGACCTCGAGATGTCGAACTCTGGCCTCGACCTCTTGAAACTTTTCAAGAAGCACCCGTTCACCAAGGACATCTCGTTCGGGGTCACGGACATACACACCCACGTGATCGAGAGCAATGAACTGGTCGAACAGAGGATTCGAAGTGCTCTCGAGGTCCTGAAGCCCGAGCAGGTATGGGTCGACCCCGACTGCGGATTGAAGACGAGGACCACGGAAGAGGCCATCGGGAAGCTCAAGGCGATTTCAGTCGCGGTCAAGAAGATCAGGCGAGAGCTGGAGGCATAGTTATCAACAAATCAGTCTCTATTGTTGTAGTCTTCCTTGTGGTTTCAGTCGTCGTATCGTCGACTATGGCCGTGATTTTAACAACGCCATCTCCGCTGCCGCCTTCGGACAACGATATTTTCGAGAATGTCCTTGATTTCGAGGAGCGCGACGAGATGTTCATCTACATCGATGAGAACGGGGACGCATCCGGCCATGTATTCATGAGGATGCCGCCGTCCAAGTTCTCGGAGTTCCTGAAGACGATCGTTGCTCTGACCGGGACTAGCGCGATAGAGAGGGACTACTCGGAGTCCGTGCAGAGGTCATTCGCGAAGTACGGGCTGGAGGTCGAGAACCTCGTACTCACAGTGGACACGAGCGGGGAGAACTTCGAGCTGGAGATCATCTGGAACTTCCCGAGGATTGCCAGATGGGACTCGAACGTCTGGGACATGACTTTCAGCTGGCCCGACAACGAGAGCGCCGCGAAGGAGACCGTCGCCGAGCAGGACATCTCATGGGTGCTCATGCGCAGCATTGCGAACGCTTACGGCTTCGAGGTGGCGAACTTCACCAATTTCTACTCCATGACCATCGTGCTGCCCGAAAACTCTGCCAACGTTCAATCGGCGATGTTCGGGACCACCGAGACCACATACATGGGCGGACAGAGCTTCAGGGTCAGCTCCGTGGACCTGACCCAATTTGACGGGAGGCAGGCGGTGGTCGAGAACGGGATGACCGTGTTCAACACCGAGAACGAGATGACGATATCCCCCAACGACTTCATAGAAAACTCCCTCGTCTACACGATAACGTACTCCGGCTTCGAGCCGGACGACAAGACTTTCCTGGGTTCGCTCGAGCGTGTCCGGTTGGACTTGAAATACGGCATTGCTCTGCGCGACAATTACCCGATATACAGCGACGGGACCCTCTTCACTCTCACGCCAGCCCAGATACTCTACTATGCGGCGAACGCCGTCGTTGCAGAGAACAACGGCCAGCCTTTCAGCATATCGGGCGCGATAAACGTTGCGAGCGCCGGTAGCGAGAGCGGCGATTGGGACTCGGCATGGAAAAACCTTTCAAGGCAGGAATACTCGAGGGTCGCCCAGCAGGTCGCAAGCGACATATCTTCGAGCGGCACCGCGCCCAGCTCTGTGATCACTTCGGCCGGGGACATCAGGTTCAGGGACGCGCTCTACACTTTCCTCAGGATCCTGTCGGAGAACAATGAGACAGGCGTGCTGCCTGAGAACATCCTGATCGCACCGGTCCCATCAGGAAGTCTGGATTGGGGCGGAGTCTCGACCCCCGCCGAGAACGTTTACTACCTCCTGCCGGAGTACTACGTAATCACGAACTCTGGGAGATTGACGGAAAACATAGAGAACTTCCCGGGTGGCCTCGACAACCGCGGCCTCGCGGAGCAGATAACGGACTGGACCGGCTCGAACCTTAGCTACGGGCTCTCGTTCACGACGCCCACGTCGGAGGGGACACTCGACACGCAGACCGGCCAGTGCCGAGATTACGTCAACCTCTACTTGGCGATGGCGAGGACTGCCGGGTTGCCGGCGCGCAGGATGATCGGCTGGGTCACTTCGACTTGGCAGCCACCAGCCGGTTGGGGTTTCACTTCCACGACAACGCCCACAGGCGAGACTGTCGCGTTGCACGCCTGGATACAGGTTTACGTCTCCGGCGAGGGCTGGCTGCAGGTCGAGCCGCAATCGAAGAGGCCGAGCCTGTACGTCGGCACACTCCCGTACACCCCGTACAGGGAGATGGAGCAGACTTGGATGGGTGCCCTGGCCGCGTACGAGTCGGCGAGTGGTAACATTTGAAGATTTCGAAGATAAGGAAAGAGCTTCTTGAATTCGTTTTCAAGGTGGCGAGTTCCAACCACCCGAAGGAGTTTTCGGCGGCGCTGCGCGCGAAGGGGGAAGTCATCGAGGAGGTCCTTTTCCTTCCCGGGACGCTGTCATCGCACGGGTCATCGACGCTGCAGCTTCACATGCTGCCGATTGACCCGAGCGTCTGCGGCACCGTCCACAGCCACCCCGGCGAGGATCCTTTTCCCTCGGCGGCGGACATTAACTTTTTCGGGAAGTTCGGGAAGATCCACATCATCGTTGCCCACCCGTACAATCTTGAATCGTGGAAAGCGTTTTCATATGGCGGCGAGGAAATTAAGTTGGAGGTGGTCGAGTGAGGCCGCGGAATTTGTTTGAAGTTTTAGAATTCCATATTTTTGGAAGGTGCACTGCCTCAAAAGTTAGAGGTATTGTGTGTATTGCCAGACGGGAATGTTGTGGTCAAGCTGCCTGTTTGACTAGGTTTCGCAGTTTTACCGTCTCTTCAGCCAGATTACAGAACCAAGTACTGTTATTGCCAGCACCAAAATGATGGCAACTGCGAAAACTACCGCCTGTGAACCCCCCGGCTCGCCGGGCATATTGTTCACCTGCAGCAGCACAACGTTTTCCTCGGAGTAGTAGTTGTCCTTAATATAGGCAACAACTGCGTCGTCTCCATATGGTCTGTTGTCCAACCAAGCGTTCTCGGAGTAGAGTATGCGGGCGCGTAGCTCGTAGCTGCCGTTCGGGATACCGCTTGTGTCCCACTCGTATGTCCAGAGGTGGGGGTATATCTCAGGGTTTTCGAAACCGCCCCTAGTCCATGCAATCAATTCGTTGTCTACCATTATTTTTCTGAAGCCCAGTATTTCCCTGTAATTTTCCAAGAATTCCGAGTTTTCGAAGTTGTCCATCACGGCATCGATCCATCCGTTTCCGAGGTTTATCTCGACTTTGTGGACTCTTTTCCCCCGGGCAATGCCCCACAAAGTTGTCGTTCCTGAGATCTCATTTTCAACTGTAGGCGATTCGACAGTCGGGGGTGGGGTTCCCAAGCATTGGATGGCTCCCCCCGAATAGTATATTTTCCCGTTCGCGATTGCGGGCGTGCTGGGCGTGTAAAGCGTTGTTCCGGGATAACCTGAAGTCCACAGCAAAATCCCGTTTTCCGCATCGAAGGCGTACAAACGACCGTTACCCCAAACATCGAGATACAGCTTGTTATCGGCAACCACCATTGAATTGAAATCGATCCACACATTTGTATCGTATTTCCACATCTCGGCGCCGTTTTCGGCGTCTAGGGCAAAAATATCGCCCCCCTGCGATGCTCCATAAACAACGTTGCCCACGACTGCGACCGATTGCTCAACGTCATCCTTTGTTTGATACACCCATATTATTTCCCCATTTTCCGCGTTAAGGGAATAAACCTCACCCTCGGTTGCGCTGTAGCCATATGCGCCGACATAAACCCGCCCATATGCTATCGCGGGTGAAGAACCAAGATAGTATCCTATCTTCCGGCTCCAAAACATGTCGCCGGTCTGCGCGTTCAGAGCGTAAACATATCCATCCCCGGAACTGATGTACACAATGCCGTTGTCGACAGCCGGGGAACTCCATACGTCGTCCCCTGTTTCGAATTTCCAAATCAAGGAACCGTTGTCCGAGTCCAAGGCGTAGAAGAAGTTGTCCGCCGAGCCGATATAGACAATGCCGTTGTCGACAGCCGGGGAACTCCTCACCCAGCCGCCAGTTTCAAACCGCCACACCTCTTCGCCATTGTCCGCACTGATTGCGTGAACGTAACTATCTCCCCCCCCAACATACAATAAACCCTCATAAACCGCCGGTGAAGACACCCACATGCCAACGCCTTCAACCTGTGATTTCCAGATCTCGTAGCCATTTTCCGCATCAATCGCATAAATGTATTCCTCTACTGTACCAGCGCCTGCACCAACAACGTACACCCTGTTCCCGATGACAGATGGAGATGATGATAACTCCAGATTAACTTTCCATATCAGATTCGGGAACGAAGGCACGGGCGAATCCGTGTAACCAGTGTTCCTGAGGTCGTGCCGGAATTTCGGCCAGTCGTCCGCCTTTGCCCCTCCGGA
>DYTO01000013.1:24442-26290 GCA_020725895.1 Candidatus Hadarchaeum sp.
CCAACAGAAGCAAAATCGCCAATATCGATACGGTTTTCTTGCCGAGCATTTCCCACACCAATAACTTTTTAGTAAGTCGAATTCCTTAAACTTGGTGCTAAAGGCTGGCCGGAGGTGATTCAATCAAGGGTGCGATAGCAGTGGGGATAATCGTCCTGTTGCTGTTATCTAGTATCACGCCAGTTTTGGCAATGACCGATTATGCGGTTGCAAGTCTGGATTTGACAAACGCCGCAACTACTGATTTGGATAACGAACCGGTTACGGAAAACGTGTTTGACACGACAGAAAACATTCCAGAATCATTCGAAAACGCAAAACTGTACGCCGACCAGTACAACACCGCGGACGACAATTTGTCGGTTGCGAAAGAGGAGTTGCTCGACTCCATTCGCCGAATAGAAAATGCGATGATTGAGATTGAAAACCAGACGTTTTTGGATAACGGGGTTATGGAATTGCTGGAGAATCTCACCAAGTCTTATGAATCCTCGCTCGAGTCATTCAAAAATACATTGGAAAATTATTTCCGCGCCGCGGAACTGCTGAGGTCGCAGATGGACAACTTCGTCGATAACTACCTCGGTATAGAAACCGAGGTCGAAAACGTTAGAGAATGGAACGAGAATTTCCTGCGAATGGCGGATCAAGTTCTACAAAAATTGAATTCTTTGCCAACATCGAAATTCAATGAGTTCAATGAACTTCTCTTAAAAGTCACCGAGTTGGTAAAGATGCTTGATGAGAGGGAGTTCAGCTCAGTAGTAAGAGTACTGTTTTTCGGGCCAATCATGGTTTGGTTTTGGTATGAGGAACCCAACCGGCCACCAAGTTTCAACAAGACGCCAGAACTTAGCCCGTCTTCCGGTTATTGGACGCGCCCCTACTACACTTACCGGCACCCCTTATGGACGACACCATTTACTTTTTCAGCAGCCGTCAGCGATCCCGATGGCGATAGAGTAAAGGCGGCCCCTTACATCGACGGCAGATTGCCTGGTGATACTCCAGATTTTCCATCCTATGTCGAGGGGCCATTGGGGCAGTTCTTGCTGAGTGGTAGCACATTCACATACAAGTGGGCACCCTATGTAATACAAATCGACAATCATAATCACTCATGGGCTCTGGAAGACGAGAGAGGCGGCAAAGCCGCAACCGCATCGATTTACGGACCGGAAGTGACGGAGAGACCGAGCCGTATCGCGGACATCCAGCGGGTCGGCGGCCAGGGGTACGTCCGGGTGACTGGAAAGGTAATCGACTACTACGACGAGCCCACGAAGTATACTTGGACGGATGGGAACTGGCTGCATCTGTTTGAAAATACCGCTGGAATAAATGTCGAGAAATCAAAAATTATTCATTACATGTACCGGCCGGAATATTTCGAATTTTACTTGCCGGAAACTCCAGGGACACATACCTATTATTTGACATTTGACGGCACCAGCGATTATGAAGCAAGCAAATCGCCACCATTCAATGTCTCTGTTATACCTGATGAGCCGCCACCCGGACCGGATGTCTCCATATCTATCAACCAGCCGACAGCAACCGCCTTCCAGGGCCAGTCAGCCGCGGCAACGATAGCCATCGACCCCGACACCCTGAACCTGAAGAGCAACGGCCGCTGGATCACCGCCTACATCGAGCTGCCGCGCGGCCTCAACCCAGAAAACATAGACGTGAGTACGGTCGCAATCGAGGGCGGCACATTCTTGCAAGGCATCTTGTTCGCCGAATCAAAGCCGACCGACATAGGCGATCACGACAGCGACGGCATCCCCGACCTGATGGTGAAATTCGACATGGCGGCCGTGCAGGGGCTGGTGACGGTCGGCGACA
>DYTO01000049.1 GCA_020725895.1 Candidatus Hadarchaeum sp.
AGGGCCGGGGGGAGCAACGGAAAAACCCGGTGCGGCCGGGGAAGGGTGTTGATAAGGCGCACGGTGGAGTGCGTCGAGGCCAAGTTCCGGAAAAAGACCACGCGGCAAAAAGCGCGGTAAGGGTAACCGATCCGCCGCGGAGTAGCTACGCGGTCGAATTCCCGCACTTCTTGAAATTTATTTTTTGAAATTCCTCATTTGAAGAGAAGGTAGAATTCGTTTTGAATGAGAGACAGAGGAGACTTGTTGAATTATTAAAAGAGAGAGAAGTTCTGACGAGAATAGATTACGAAAAGATGATAAAAACATCAAAACGCACAGCGATCAGAGATTTGCGAGACCTGGTGAAAAAGAAGGTTATTGTGGACATTTCGACAGCAAAAACCAATCCTGACAGGAGATATCGACCTGTATAAGAGCTGTGCCAACTCCGGCCAACTTCGGTCAAGGAAGGAGGACAAGAATTTACGGTGGCCGACTCATTGGAATTTTTCTTTAACAAGTTATATGGTGCACAAGAAGAGCATGTGAAAAAAGACCTCTTTGGCATGGGAAAATCGGACCTGCACTTTGAAACCAAACACCCCGTAATTTCAAAGTTTTGTATTGTTTCTTTCGACCGCCGCATTCCTATCTTTCAGTATTGTACCAAGAGTGTTCCCAATAATGTAGTCAACTATGTACGGCGGTGTGTAATAAATGCCCTGTTCTTTCCGTTTGGACAGAAGACGCCCGATATACCGCTCATACATCGAGCCAAGAATGTCGACATCTATCTCGTCAAATTTGTAAGAATATATCTCGTCTTTATCACAAGTTTCCTTTAGGATTTTGTAATACGTTTTGCTGTCTATTTCAACGCGCTCACACTCGTGCCTATTTTGTTTGTTATTTTCGTCATACGTAAAGAGCTTGCTATCATATACTTCATCGTATCCTTTGAAGAGTTTGTTCATTCGCTCCCGTATGTTTATTGACCTATCTTTTTCATACTGAACTTTAACACTTTTGCCTTAAATCCCGTGTATAACGCATCTCCTGGGGGTTTGTAGGGGCAACGTTGGGACATATTCCATTGCGAAAACACACGAATTTCGCCACCAAAGTCCAGAAAAGACGCGAATACCGAGCTTTATAAGGTGGAAGTGTCAAACTTGAGTATAAAAAGCGAAATTTCAGTCAGACCCGGTCAAGATTGCAACTTGCTTCCGGTCAATCATCTTTGAGGTCCGAACCCTGCGCAGCTTCGAGGCCTTAGCAAGCCTCTCAGCCTCGCGGTTAAGTTCATCTATCCCCCGACCTTTCATGGCACGCCTGACTAGTTCCGGGTTCAGGGTTATGCGACCCACTTTCCCGACACTGTCGACCGCAATCTTCCTGGAAAGCAGGAGATAGTCGAAAATCACGCAGTAAACCTGGTACTGAATCTTCCGCGGCAGGCGCTTCCAAATCTGGTATTTCGTGAGCTCCCCCGACGAGGAATTCCTTTCGATGAAATCCTCCACCATCATGATTGTCTTCAAAGTGGGATTCCACATCTCGACATTCTGGATCATCCATGGCCGCCCAAGTTGATTCCCGGCCATCATTTCTTTATTGTATGTATACATATAATAAACTATCTGCCGCGCCGCCTATCGTATTCCTTGTGGTCAAGCCATTCCAGAATCAGCCCAACTATCCAGACCTCGTCCTCGACAACGGAATATATCATGCGCCAGCTTTTCGTGAGGTTGTAGATCCAGACTTTTTCCACGTTGAATTTCCGAATCCAGTACCCCGCCCTTCTGGAAGGGATGTATCGCCCGAACCTGTACGGTTCTCTGGACAGCCTCTCGATCGTCCTATTTATCGATTCGTAAAATTTTGGATTGCACTTCTTCAGCCCGATGAATTCCGATTCCAGCCTGCGCGATACGAACCTTATTGCGAATTTCTTTTTGGACGACATTTTCTCGCCTCGGTTGGATGGCCCGTTTTTCCGCCACTTTTCCCGCCGCGCATTTGCGCGGAGGCCGCTTATAAATCATTGAAAGCCGCGCCCCACGCGAAAAGTTATAATAGCCCCGCGAACGAAGGTTAATCGGCGGGAGTGAAGCTTCCGTGAGGTGACAGATTCCTTGTCCATGGACTGGGAGGAGTCGTGTGTAACCCGGGCGAAAAACCGGGCTCTGGCGCGAATAGTTTCCGCGCGGATCGGAAATAAAGCCACCAACGGGAGAAAAAGACCGCAACGGGAAAACGGAGCTGGACCTGGGTAAAACCTTTCAGCTCATAGAGTAACGGACCGGTCGAGCTCCCGCCGTTTTTCAACGAATATTTTTTAAGCGCCGTGGCAGACTTGGGGCGAGAACATGAGCTTGATTTCAGTCCTGATCTATTTGGCCGCCGTGCTTTCGGTGGTGATGGTCTGGCGCGGCATGTGGGGACTCTTGGACGAGTACCTCTGGCCGAACAACAGGAAGCGCAGCTACTGGGCGTCGCTGCTGATAGGGATAGTCGCCCTCGCGTTCATCCTGTCGCCGATACAGTCGCTGCAACCCTGATGAAAATTCGAAATACTATTGTTTCTTTAAGACGCGCCACTCGCGTATGGCTTCGGCCACCGCTGGCCGCCCCTCGACGAAAATCTCCATTGCCCTGTGCCGGGCGGTCCACTGGACTAGCCTTGGCTTTGAGACCCACCGCCCCACACACCTGATCTTCTCTGCCTCGATCCTTTCACTTCGGCTCAACCAATCCCACCTTCCACAGCTCCATTAAAACCTCGTTCACCAGCCCGGGCTCCAGCCGCAGAGCGTCGCTTATCTCGTCTGTCCAGACCCTGTCCTTACCTCTGAGATAGCGCTCGACCTCCTTCTTGGCCTGGGCCCTGCCCACGTCGCGGTATGTCACGACTTCAATCCCGCGCAGTTGTTCGGCATAGTGCTTAAGCGATTCCCTTATCGCCTCCGCCTTGGAAATCCCCAGTTTCTCTGATATCAATTTCAGATCAGTGGCCTGCTCGGTCAGGTCAACCGGGTAGACCAGCCTCTCGTTTTTTGCCGACATGTTATCTGTATAAATTTTGTATAAATTAGTATAAATATTTTCGGTTTCGCGTTCAGGTTCTGACATTTTTTTTTCGTCACGCCTTTGCGCGGAGGCCGCTTATAAATCATGAAATCACACAATTCCGGAATCGGCAGGCCAGTTAACCACCGAAACTCGCCGATTTTCAATTACCCTTTTATCCGACGACGAATAATGATTCTGGAGGCATGATGTGAATGCCATACTGCTCCAAATGCAAGAAAATCGTCGGCAGCGAGCACGGGTTTTGCACGGAATGCGGCGCGAGCTTTTCCCAGCAGCCCACGTCGCCCGCCCCGCCGCAGCCGAACGGAAAACTCGTGAACCTGGGCTATGACCCCGAGTCCCACACATTTTCGGGGCAAACGCGGCCGATGGATGTGCCCGCGCAGTTCACTCCACCGGAGGAAAAAGTCAAGCTGAACGTCCGGTTGATTCTGGTGCTGGCGACCGTGGTACTGATTGTGGTGGGGATTATCGTGGTCTTGATATTCACGGTGACTGCCGTCGGAGTCGGCCCAGGCGGAACGCCGCTGTACGCCGGCATGACCGAAAACAAGGAAGCCGAAGAGTTGACGATGGAAATGTTGGAGAACGGCGGGGTTTCGGGTCTGAGCGTCGGCGTATACCACTCCAGCGATAACGTGTCGACCGTGACCGAGTGGTACGAGACGGAGATGGAAAAGGCGGGATGGACGCAAGACAACCAAAGCGAGAGCTACAATTACAACACGTACCAGTACACGCGCGGCGGTGTCGTCGCCGTACTTTTAATCAGTAGTTACGAGAGCGGGAACACGCCTGTCATCATATTCTCCGGATCCTGGAGCGCGATGGAGAATTTGATCGCTTCGTATTTCTACAGCATTGATATGTCCGGTGACATCGCCGGGGATGCGAACGGCTTCGTTTACGACCAGGACCAGGGCGCCGGCGAGAACTACACCAACGGGAAGCTTCACTTGACGGTCAAGATCACCCAGGGTAGGCTGCGCAACGTCGACGACACGATATACGGTTTCACGGTTTCCCTGACGAACGGCAGGTCGGGCTGGAACATGAGCTTCGACCTTGACAACAAGACTTCCGGGCCGCTGAGCGGGGTTTCGGGCACTCTCGTTTTCGGCGGCACGTACACCTGGCCCGCCGCGACCGAGCCGAAAGGTACCCAGGCCAATTGGACGGCGAGGATAACGCTTGATTCCCAGCACAGATGGGCAACGGGGTCCTATATGATCGTGGAACTCGACAACCTGTACTGGAACCCCGCATGGACGAACCTCGACAACGTCGCGTGGAGGGATGCAGACACGATCAGCATAACCCTCGCGGGGAGAGACACATTGTCCCTGACCGGATTCAGCGGAGCGTATCTAAGCGGGACGAGAATAGGTTGATGTCGCGCGGTTTTATTTTCAAGATTTTCACATGAACGTCAGGAAGGACCAGTACGCCGCTACGTTCACGAGCGTCAGCGGGACGCCGACCTTTGCGAACTCACGGATGGCGTAAAATTCACGGCAGTTTGTTCATCTTGCCGAGTTCGCTCTCGACATCCTGGAGCCCGAGCTCGCGGAGCTTCTGCGCCGGGATCAGCCCTGTCTTCTCGTCCCAGCCGCGCAGCTTGTAATACTCGCCGAGCATGTAGTCCAGCTCGACCACGTGTCCCTTGCAAGGCCCGGCCGGCGCCGGTTCTTTCAGGAGGCGCGCCGGCAGCCGGTCGTCCTCGCGCGTGATCCCTTCCCGAATGTCGAATGCCCTTTCCAGCGTGAAAATTCTCTCGCCTATCTGGCGGAGCTTCTGCTCCGTGTAAGTGACGCCCGTCAGAGCCGTGAGTGCATCCGCGTAATCCTTGAAGTAGAAAACCGGCGGCCAGATGGCGCCGAACTTGCAAGTCACTATCGAGTCGACAACCGCGCAGAAGTGCTCCCCGTCACGGACCATCAGGGCCTTGTGCTTCGGGTTCAGCCGGTCGCCCGCCTCTGGCATGACATCCTTCCCGAACCTGCGCTCGATCTCCTCGTTGAACCCCACCTCGCTCAGGACCTCGAACGATGTCAGGTGGTCGGCCCCGCGGTTGGCCGTCGCGTGCGAGAGCCCCATCGACTTCTGGGCGCGCGGGTCCTGCGCAGATTCGTCCATCCCCTTGACCTGCATCGCGAATGCCTCCGCAGCCTTGCCGAACCTCTTCGAGAAAGGCCCGATGCCCTCCGCCATCTTGTCGCCGAACCCCTCGCGGTTCGCGATCTTCTCGACGCATTCGATGACGGCGTCGGCGTTCCCCCACGTAAGGTCTATCCCGCCTGTGTCGGCCTTTGTCAGCAGCCCCTTCTCCCAGCACTCCATCGCGAAACCGATCACGCCGCCGCAGGATATCGTGTCCATCCCGTGAAGGTTGCAAAGCCTGTTAGCGTAAAGGATCGACTCGATGTCGGAGACGCCGCACCGGCTCCCGAGCGACGAAAGCGTCTCGTATTCCACTTTCCCATCGACCTCGTACCTCTTCCCCTTGCCGAGGAAGTTCTCGCAGTGTAGCGGGCAGCCGAAGCAGGCCCTGTCCTTGACCTTGTAATCCTGAACGATGCGCTCGCCGCCTATCATGTCCGCGTGCTCGAATACGCCGCTCTGGAAGTTCCTGGTCGGGAATCGCCCGATCTCGTTCATGAGCTCGACGAGTATCGTCGTTCCGTACTTCATCGACGACGCGGCGAACTTGTGTGAAATCAGTCTCTTGCGGCCGTCGACAGCCAGCTTCCTGAAAGTGTCGATGTCGGCGACGCTGGGGCGGAAGTCGCCGCGCACCGCGATTGCCTTCAGGAGCTTCGAGCCCATCACGGCGCCCGGGCCTGTCCTCGCGGCCGACCTGTAATCGTGCATTATCGCCGCGAACCTCACGAGCTTCTCGCCAGCGACGCCAATCGAAGCGACCTTGAACTCCATCCCGATCTTTTCCCTCAGCGCGTCCTCGGTCTCGATGCTGTTCAAGCCCCAGAGTTCCTTCGCGGAATTTATCTTCGCCTCGCCGTTCTCCACCTCGAGGTATACCGGCTTCTGGGCCTTGCCCTTGACGACTATCGCGTCGAACCCCGCGAACTTCAGCTCGGCTCCCCAGTGGCCGCCGCAGTTGGCCTCCCCATAAACTCCGGTCAGAGGAGACTTCGCCGCGACCTCGAACCTCCCGGCCTGCGGCCAGAGCGTCCCGTTGACCGGGCCGAGCGCGAAAATCAGAACGTTCTCGGGGCCGAGCGGGTCGATGCCCGGCTTCAGCATGTCGAAAAGCATCCTCGCGCAGAAGCCGTTACCACCGATGTACTCCGTCGCAAGGTCCTTCGGCAGGTCCTGGACGGAAGTCTTCTCCTTCGTGAGGTCGACGTTCAGGATTTTCCCGGCGTAGCCTCCAATCGGGTATTCCTTCATGATGATACATTAGAGAATATTTTTTCGGATATTTAACCCAAAC
>DYTO01000050.1:0-2973 GCA_020725895.1 Candidatus Hadarchaeum sp.
ACATCATGTCTGTTGCCATTGAGTGGCGTGATTTTTCTCATACTTTATCGATTACTAAAAACGCTGATAATTTTACAAAAATGGCATCTGAAAAAAAGGTCGGGTTTAGTGCACAGGTTTTTTAATATCAACTGGAAGCATGCTAAAAAATAATCTTCTTTACGATTTTTGGCGGGGCAGCTTTATTAATCATAACTGATTTTTTACTTATTTTACCGGGCACAATTGACGAATTTTTTAAATCAAGCGGACTTGTAAATCCGGCATTGATATCGACCGCAGTTCTGTCAATGATTTACATTCGGGTAGCTTTGATTACGATAATTATTCTTACACTCAGGTTAAAATTCGAAAAACAAATTTCCGCCGAAACATTGGTTAAGGAATGGGACTACAATTCACTTCTTGGAATGTTCGGTTTTTTCTTCTTGGCTCTCAGTTTTATGGATCCAAATAATTCAATGTTCTCCTATTATTTTTCACTATTCTTCATGTGGGCCGCATCATTGATATCGGCGTCGCTTCTCATGGTCCGGGTCAAAATCTTACGGGCTCGAAACCTGAACTCCTGAGCAGGGCGTTGACGTCCGCCAGCTTCGGATATTTCGCCCAGCCAGCACCCGTGACGCTCAGCGCCGCGGCCGCGTTCGCGAATCTTCCCGCAACCACGACATCGTTGCCGCTCAAGTAGGAGACCATGAAGGCCGCGTTGAAGACGTCGCCTGCACCGGTTGTGTCGACCACCCCGACCTTGAACGCCGGGATTTTCGCCGAGTTCTTCCCATCGGCGACGAATGACCCCCTCGCGCCGTTCTTTATCGCGACTGCCTTCAGCCCCGTCCTGAGAAATCCGTTCGCGGCTTCGCTCTCGCTTGCCTTCGGCTTTCCAAGTATCTTCCTCGCCTCGTCCAGGTTCGGGAGGAAAAAGTCCGCCATTTTGAGCGCCGGAGGCAGGGCCTTGTTGCCCGACCAGCGCCCGAAAGGGTCCCATCCTGTGTCGAAAGAAACCAGCGCGCCGTCCTCCTTGGCCTTCCTCATCAGCCCCGCGTAATCCTGCTGCAGGCTCTCCAGAAGGAAGAACGACGGGATGTGGACGAGGTCGAAGCCCCTGAACTCCTTCTGCATGTCCTTCGCGGAGAACCTCGCGTTCTCCCCGCGGAAGCTTATGAACGAGCGCTCGAGATTCTCGACGAGCGCGAAAGTCACGCCCGTCTTGCCGCTCTTCACCAGATTAACGTCGCAGACGTCCACGCCCGCGCCGTCAAGCTCCTGGATGACGTGGTTGCCCCAATAATCGCCGCCGACCCGCCCGATCAGCTTCACCTTGGCGCCGAGCTTCGCGCACGCGTAAGAGAAGTTGGTCGCACAGCCCCCGCCGTAGACATCGTAATCGTTTATCACGACCTGCTTGCCCTTGTGCGGTGGGCCGGAGCGCAGAATTATGTCAACGTTGATGTCGCCAATCGCTAGAATCCTCATTTTGACCCTCCGGGATTTATTACGCGAATGCCGTCGCTGCCCTTGAACATCACCGCATGCCAATTCCCAGTAACCGTCAGCACGACATTGTCCCCCGGCCTCACAAGCGCCTGCACAGCCGCCCTGTCGAACTTTACCATCAGCTCCGGCAGGCCGTCCCCGTCCCTGTCTTTTATCTCCGGGTCCTTCACGAACCCGTATTTCAAGTCCGCCTCGGCCGGAACCGCGTCGTTCAGCTCGACGCTCGATATGTTGATGTTCTCGACGTCGTAGCCCTGCGGCAGCTCGATGCATGCGGTGATCCACTTGCCGTTGCTCTTCAGGTTCAGGGTGTCCGGGTCTATGTCTATCGTGGCCGGAATTGACACGGCACATCTGGCATCTGCCGCCCAAATGGCATCTATCTCTCCACTATATCCAACATTTTGTTCATTGAAAGTTGTTTTTAGTGAAATTGGAACGACTTCGCAGTAACGGTCGCTGTATTGGTAAACTGTATCATTCCTTGCAAAGGGTTGAGATGAAAAATCGAGATAGTTTGCCGTTACGAAGTCTGAGAAATAAATGTCTGTTGTACCCAATACGGCATTGATGGCATCTATTTGTTTGCTAATATCTGATCCAGAATTATCAGCCTTTATCCGTTCGATAATATTTTTTATTGTGCTTATGCCACCATGGTTTTCATAGAGATATCGCCAATAGATTGCCGCATAGTATTCTTTATTCACTAAACCTGTAGGCGAAATAAAATAAGTACTCGCGTTTTTAATGTAACTTGAAGAGTGTTCTGGAGTTTGATTGTATGGCCCCCCCGACAGTCCCTCGATGTACGTATTTTCCCAAAATTCTGCATCTGGGTCGACGAATGATTGTATAAAGCTAGCTGTTCCCTCTACAATCCAAATAGTGTTCTCGAGGATAGGGCTTACCGACAAGTAAGATTCTTGTATTGAATGAAAGAACTCATGGGTGATTGCAGCAGAATATGCATCTTTTTTCGCAGGGTAGTAGTTTTTCATAACCGACAGATAAGTAATTAATGTCCGTTCAGGAGCATGGGTGATACTCAGCCATTGATTCCCGTCTGGATTTTTCATATATTGTGGAAAGGCACGATCCTCTAGTTTGATTTCAATGACCCCATCCGGGTCTGGCGGCAAATCAAACCAACTAACTAAAGTTATCCATGAGGTTTTTGCCACGTTCTCTACATAACCAATTATTTCGTTTTCTTCATCAACCGTATTAAAATCTTGACTATCCCATTGGATAACAAATCTTTTTTGACCATCGATGTATACGTCCATTGATTTATCACTTTTGGTTTGAGATGCCACTGGCGCAGATACAAAAACAAAAATCGTAGCAACAAGCGCTATTGTTAATATTATTTTCTTCACATGCATTCCAACCACCTTTAAATCAGAACATTTATAAATACACCATAAATTTTGGTTTTTCTAATTTTCAGCCACATAACTATATCTGCCC
>DYTO01000050.1:3073-6306 GCA_020725895.1 Candidatus Hadarchaeum sp.
GCAGCGATGCTGACAATTCAAAAATTGATCCCGAACAACTTGTACTCTGGTATTTTGGAAATGGCTTGTTTTTACGTATAATTTGTCATGATGATATTTATACGGTAAGTATTTTTTTAATTGCGCCATATAGATAATTGCATTGTTTATGTGACATTAAGTCGGTAAAAGAAGGAACGGATAAGAGGCCTGCTCCTTTGGATGCTCCACAAATTCGAAAGCAAGACCGATTTGAATTCTTTCTTCGTCTGAACCTGATGGGCTTTGAGTTTATGATTCTTGAGATGATTCCAGACCTCCTCATCCGGATTGAGGTAGGGGGAGTAAGGAGGCAGGTGGTACAGGGCGAACCGTTTCTTGTTCTCCTCCACAAATTTCTTCACCCTCCCCGCCGCATGGGCGGGGGCTTGATCTTCCACCACGATGACTTTTCTCCCTGGATGGTGCCCGATGACCTGCTTGAGGAACTGGATATGGGCGGCCGCATTGACCTTCTCCTTCTCAATCCTGAAAAGCATCCTGCCTCCGGGACTGATTGCCGTGGTGACACAAAACCCCCCCTTGTTCCCCGTTACCTTCACTACGGGGGTCTTGCCTTTGGGCGCCCGGGTCTTTCCCAAGACGGGGACGAGAGAAACTCCGGCCTCATCGACAAAGTAGAGGACAGCCCGCCACTGCTCCGCACGGGCCTTGATTTTTGGCCATTCCTTTCTGAGCCATCTCTCCCCTTCCTTGGGGCCCGCCTGCAGCGCTCTCTTCTCTGGTTTCTGGTTTGTAAGGCCCAATTTTCTCAGCAATCTCCAGACATTGGAGGGGTGGAGGGTCTTCCCTGTTTTCTTCGCAACGATGAGGTGGACCCTTTTGCATGTCCACAACGGGGTGTCAAAACCGTGCTCAGTTGCCGGATCCTGCAGCGCATTAAGGACAGAATAGATTTCCTTTGGTGTGAGCTTGGGTGCAGGGCCCAGGGCCCTGGTGCTCTTGAGAGTCTTCTCTCCCCCTCGTCTGTATGCCGTGATCCATCGCGAAACGCTTCCTCGATGGACGCCGAATAAGTGGGCAATCTCATTGACCCGCTTCCCTTCTTTGTGGAGTCGGATTGCCTGGAAGCGATAGTGCTCCAGGACCTCGTGCGAATATGTCCTGCCGTCCTGCTTCTTCATGCTTTATTATTGAGCGAACCCCTATATAAATGTCACATATATCATGCAAAAGCCAATACACCATAAATTTTGGTTTTTCTAATTTTCAGCCACATAACTATATCTGCCCAAACAGACACAAAAATAATTGTGGGCGAATGACAGAAAAAAAGATAATCATCGTCGTTATTGCAGCAATCTTGATAAGCACTTTAATTACGATTGTACCCGCGGTATTTCTTGATATACAACAGGATGAAAATAAACGCGCGTATTTTATTGCTGCTGACTTTGAAGCAATTTTATATCACGATAATAGTTCACCGGATAACAGAAACGAAAATTTGACTATAATGATTAAGGTGGATACTGGTTATTTTAGAAATGTCGGTGCTTCGGAGAATGGGTTCAGAGTTGAAATAACGAATGCGGTTACCGGTTTGGGTCCATTTACCGCAGATGTAATGGGACAAACAAATTATTCTCAAGGTTTTGTTGAAAAAAGCGGTGTTTGGGATGTTATGGACAATAAGGGGATTCAATGGAATTTAAAAATTCCCGTTTCAACGATTGGACGTTTTGAAAATGTAACAACAGCATATCTTTACCTTTGGGCAGACAATAACACCAGCAGCGATGCTGACAATTCAAAAATTGATCCCGAACAACTTGTACTCTGGTATTTAGGAAATTTATTGAGTTTACGTATAACTTGTCATGATGATATTTATACGGTAGGTTGTTGGTTCTATTGCCGTGTTGCATAATCCCTCATCGAAAGTCTTATAGGCAGCTACATTGTAGCTATATCCATGGCGAAGAAGAAAATAGCCGAACAGCCCATGAAGATAGCGATGCTGGGTTACGAGGTAGTGGAAAAGGTGGCCATGCCGAGCGGGAACTCCAGCAGGGTATACCTCCCCGTTGACTGGAAGCGGAAGCGCGTGAGGGCCGTGAGGCTGGAAAAATAGAGAGGCGGCAGTGGCCATGGCCTCAAAGGGGAAGAGGTGGGGCCGCTACAAGGACAAGCGGGACTGGAGGGAGTACAACGAGAGGCTCGTGAAACGGGGCGAGATGTACCTGGGCCTCGACTTCCTCGAGTCCTGGACAGAGGACGTGTGGGGGCTCAACGAGGACAAGGTCGGCGCCCCGTTCGAGTACCCGGAATCGCTCATGACTTTTCTCGGATTCGTACACGTCATGCTCGGCGTGGACTACCGCGGCCTGGAGGGCTTCGTGCGCGGTCTGCGCAGGTTCGTCTCGATAGAAGTGCCGGACTACTCCACGATCTGCAGGCGTGTGAACGCCCTTGAGCTGGAGATAGAGAAGACGCTGCTCGATCACGAGGGGGAGGACGTGGTGATCTCCCTCGACGGCTCCGGGATAAAGGTCTCGAACCGGGGGGATTGGATGCGCAAGGTGTGGAAGGTGCACCGGGGCTGGATCAAGGTACACGTCGCGGTGGACGAAGGCAGGAAGCAGTGCGTGGCCATCGAGGTGACGGACGAGAGCGTGGGGGACCAGAACAAGTTCGGCCCACTCGTGGAGGAAGCCGACCGCAACATCCGCGCGAAGGGCGGCAGGGTGGTGCAGGCCAACGCCGACGGGATCTACGACACGAGGGACAACTTCAACGCCCTGTGCAAGAAGGACATAACGCCCGGTATCAGGATCAGGGAGAACGCCAGCACGCGCGCCAGGGGGTCCCCCCTGAGGAAGAAGCACGTCCGCGAGTACAAGCAGCTGGGATACAAGAAATGGAGGGACAAATACCGCTACGGCTACCGCTGGCGCGTGGAGGGGAACTTCTCCGCCGTCAAGAGGCTCGCCGGAGAGCACGTCGCGGCCACAAAGAAGGCCAACATGTACAGGGAAACGGCCATGAAGTTCATGTTTTACAACTCGATCCTGAGGCACGATGCGACTGGTCACCTGCCTTGGACGGCGGGGTGTGAAAAATGAGATGGAGGTGATCGATGAAGGCGAACATCAGGTGCGGATAGGAAAATTATGCAACACAGCAGTGGAAGGGCACGATTTAACTATACTAACACCGTTTGCTCAACATTGGCTACGTGGTTGAGTAGCAGT
>DYTO01000051.1 GCA_020725895.1 Candidatus Hadarchaeum sp.
GCTAGGTACCAAGGCCCTGAAGAGGAACCAGTAGAGGTCGGCGAAAATCACGCCGATAATCATCCCCGCCGCGAGCGCCGGGGCGAATGGCATCCCTTTCTTCAGTTTTATCGTGCCTGATATCTTGCGTTTGCGAGCGAGGCTCTTGAGTGCCCCGACCTGGTACCTCGTGAAGCCGGCCGCGCGGCTCGGGTCGGCGTAAACGCGGATGCCGGAAGGCTTTATCCCGAGCCTTGATTTCTGTCTGAATATCTTCCCGTTTTTCTCATACACCAGCTCCGCTGGGATCATTCCCTCCTTAAGTTCAGAAAACTTCACTTCCTCGTAAAGGATGCTCTTTCCCATCGCCCGGCGGATTATCGAATAAACCAGAAGAACAGGCAACATCGCGATAACCGAGTTGAAAAGTATCGTCACCGGGAATGGATAGGGAATGTCCGCGGTCATCGGGGGTTTGTAAGACGGAAGCAGCGCACCGAACGCCGTGAACAGCTTGACATCGCCACCCGCCCACCCTCCGGTGAACCACAAGAGATAACCTATCCCGAAAGAAACCGCCGCAGTGATTGCGCCCGAAAGCGCCATCCAGAGGTCAGCACGAACGGCGCCGACGACGAGATAGTACAGTATCCCGAACGCGATCAGCGGATAGTTGAGTCTGTTAGGTATGATTCTTTTTTTCATGTCTGTGTAGACTGCGATGCAGGCCGCGGCCACAGCAATCGCTATCGGGAGGTACTCAGGCATTGGAAACGCCTTGCACGTCAAACTCCACGGCGGTCATCTTCAAGAGGTTCTCCACGTCGGACACCGTGTTGTCGATCTTTTCCTCAACGTCGTCGCCCAGTCCCGTGGCCGAGATGTAAATAGTGAGAGTGATTCCCGAAACTACCACCAACACTGCGACCAGCATGAGCAGGAACTCTAGTGAAGCTTGAGAACGTTCGGAGTTTTCCCTCATGATTTCAAAGGAATTTGCCCAATAAAGGATAAAAACTTATGTTTTCCAAAACTGCAAACATCTATTTTTGTCTTCTAAAATAGCTCTGACTCGAAAATATCTTTGCCTCTGTACCTAATCTTCAACTTGTCTCCGGTCGTACCCAGATCGATCCCCTCGGCGCCAAATGTGATTGGTACGCCTCTGGCCAAGTTCGTGCCGGTATCGGGGGAATAACCTGCGGCCCCAGGATAAGTGTAATCCACCAGCATCGACCCCTGTGCAGTGAACAACGCCCATTCCCAATTCGAGGCAGGTATATTCTCAGGTGTCAAGGTGTTGCTTGGCGTGAAAACTATATTATCTCCAGAATTCTCAGCGCTTCCTGTGATTATTGCTCGTGGATTAAAAGACAATAAAAAAAAGAGGGCCATTGCCGCGACAATCAACACCACTGCCAGGATTAGCAGGTACTCTGTCGATCCTTGCGAGCGTTCGTTCATTGTCACACCAGTGGCCATCCATTCGGTTTTATTCTTCAGGCACTTTCGTCTACGCTATCGGAATCGCTTCTGATACGTAGCTACCCTTGTACCTTATTTTAATAGAATAACCAGACGACGCTGCTTCCATGCCCGTGGCAGTCAGGTATACTGGCGTTCCTCTTGCCAAAGCATCCGTCCCGGCTGTGTAGTCGACCACTTTTACGCTGCCCGCGTCAAACAGTGCGTACTCCCAGTCACCAACTGCAATGTTTTCAGGTGTCATTGAGCTGCTAGGCGTGAACGTCACGTTATCACCGGTGTTCTCTGCGCTTCCAGCGATCACTGCGGAAGGTGTAGCACTAGTGACATAGTAAACCGCGATGGCAACTATGACCAGCACTGCAGCCAACATCAAAAGGTACTCGGTTGCGCCTTGTCCCTTGTTTTGCATTCTCATGTAATTACCTCCGCCTAAAAACTACGTATTGGCGCTTATAAAGATGAGTATGCAAATATGTCTGGTAAGTCGACGTTTTTGTAGACATTTTTAAATAACAGAAACATAGGAGATTGGTGGAAAATGCAGATACTGAGTTCAATAAAGTGGGGTGGAAACGTTCACAGGGCACTCGAGAAGGCGGTGGTGGAGTTAAACGTCTCCCTAAGCAAAAATCCAGGAAGAATCACAAAATTGGACGCAAACATTGAATCTGGGATATCCGGCGCAACGGCAAGAATAGTGGTCACTGTAGATGAGAACGATATACATACAAAATATATCCTGTGGGCAAACGAGCCTGGAGGAAACGAAGGCATAGCGTTACGTCGCGCGCAAGATAAGATCAACACCCACCTCACAAAGATTCGCGGCGAACTCGCTGGATTTTATTTGAAGTTTATAACACCCCCGTTGCCAAAGAGGACGTATGCAACCGTCATCGTCGCGGTAAACGAGGATTTACCACAGCGAATGGGGAAACTAAGCTCTGAAGGACGGAAGGAGCGTTTGGCAGCGCTTTTGCGACTGCTTGGCAACGATCCAAAGTCAATAAATCTTGCACATGTTGCCAGAGTGTTCGGGGTTTCTCGCGACACGATTTACAAAGACTTGGAAGACCTGAACACAAAAAGGTAAATCACCTCTTTCCTAGGCCGCCGACAACCGATCCTGCCATCGTGAACACGATCAACGAGATGATGACAAATATTATAGAGTATGTAATCCCCTTCGATACTTTCCCGTACCTTACAACTCCGACAGCTAGACCACAAGTGAATGCTTGGATCGCGGTGTATGTCATTGCGATCATATCCATTCCGGCGGGCAACCCACCACTCGCCGCGGTGCCCACCCCAACTCTTATGTTTCCAACACCTACCGTCAGCCCGATAATGAACGGGGCAGCGAATAGCGCGACCGCGAAAAGGAACATGACCTGCTGGGTCGTGGCGGACCTGCGCTCACGCTGGATCGTGTGCACCTCCTTTATGTCGCCTGAAACGGCGTCGAGAACGTTCGCCAGCGCAGCTCCTCTTTCTATGCCCTCGACTATTAGCCTGAACGCCCTGTCATAGAGGGGAGACCCTGACCTTCGCGCAAGAGCCAGCAGTCCGCTTTCCAACGTCCTGCCCCGCCTGACCTCGCTGACCACTCGTTCAAATTCCTTGGATAGTTCCCCATAGTTGGACTTTGCAACATCATCAAGGGCGGAATCGATACTTACGCCGGCTCTCAGCGTGCTGGACATCTGGCGCAGAGCATCGGGCAGAACTTTCTCGAGTTCCGATGCCCTAGCTTGGGCCAAGTAGCGTGGAAGTCCAAAAAGCAGCAGCATAAATGTGACCAACCCCAGCAAGGGCACCACGATTATCGAAGGCAGTGGAAACTGCACAAATATGCTCACGACTCCGATTGCCGCGGCAATAACGATCGTCACCAAGATAGATAGACTAACATATTCCTCTGCGGATAGCGCGATTTTAGTGGATTCTAGATTGCGTTCTAGATTAGCAAGAGTTTTTTCAGGGAACCACCTTTTCACGAATTCTGCGAGTTTTGTAACTAGACTCATCTTCATAACCTCGGTTCAAACCTCTTCAACATAAATATGAAATAGAAAAGAAGGAAAGGCAACAACAAAAGATAGAGCACTCCCGCGGTACTTACACTAATCCCTCCTCCCTTTCCACCCGCGCCACTTATCATTATCACAACCATGAGCATCGCAGGTATAACGGATGAAATGAACATGTACATCATCGTCATCATGTTCAAAGATTGCACATAGTCTTTGAGTTTCATTCTCATTTCAAACGCGCTTTCATCTGCGAGCAGGTTGAGTGTGCGCGACAGATCTCCACCTGTTCTCATTGTTCGAATAATTTGACGGATTGCCCTTCGCAGCGCCTCCGAGTTCAACCGCATATCCATTGCCCCAAGAGCTTCCTCCATGCTCATTCCCGCGTTCATGTCGTTGATTGAGCGCTCGAACTCTTCCGAAAGCGCACCGTAACCCGCACGGCTGACGGAAACCATTGTCTCTGGCAGCCCGATTCCCGAGCTCAACTGCGTGCTCATGTGTCTCAAAGCATAAGGTATTAGCCTGTTGGCATCTGTTGACCTTGCCTTGGCTTTCCTGCCGGGAGATGACTTTGCAAACATAAATGTGAAAACGAACGCAAGCAGACCGCCGATCAAATTCAATATTACTGGTGCCCCCAGCAGGAAAAGGAAAACTTCGACGACTATCGTCACTGTTATTGACATCCCTATGATCAATGCGGCGAATTTTTCCGGGTCTATCTTCATGTTCGCGCGATAGAGGTCCTCGGTCAGCCCCCTCAGCGAGCCCATAAGCCTCTGCGCGGGTTTCCTCAAGAACCCGTAGAACATCTCAGAAAGCCTCTCCGAAACTGGCCTCTTGAGCTCCGCCCTCGCCTCCCACTTCTCCTCCTCCCTCAACTTTATCTCTTCGCGAAGCTCCTCCTCCCTGACCATTTCAAGGCGCTTTATCTCGCTCAAACGCTTTGAGACCTCGTCGCCCTTCCCTTCGGGCTTGGATATTTTTATAGATTCTGCGGCTTTCTTGGCCGACTCGCCAGTCTTCAAGACCCCCCCGCCTATCCCCGTCAGAAGTCCTTTGAAGCTAAACTTCCTTTTCTTTTTCGGCATGGCACCACTGAGGTTTATTTGCGTCCCTTTTCAGACTTCACGCGCTTGAGAATGCTTTCCGAATCGTGGTAATATTCCTGGATTATTTTACCAACCTCGAAGACGTTTCGGATGTTCTGCTCCTTCATCCACGCAAGGACAGCGGCCCTCTTCCCTATCTCTATCTCTATCTCGTGGCCGCTCAGACCGCTGAAATCAGCGATCGTTCGCTTGATCTTGCTCGGGACGCCGGTGTCTTCGAGAGAGTCGATGCGCGCGTTCCACTTGAAAGTCCTGCTCAGCGCGGGCTGACCCCCCTCGACCCCGGTGATCTCGGCTACCTCGGTTATCCTCCTTATCTGCCCCTTCTGCCTGTGGTATATTCTGTTCTGCATGACAATCATGTCCAAGGCGGGTATCATTATCACGGGAACGGACATCGGCGGCTCCGTCAATCTGCCAACCGTTTCCGCAGCGCTGTTTGAGTGAACAGTACCCATGCAGCCGTCGTGACCGGTGTTCATTGCCGTGAACATGGTCCTCGCCTCCGGCCCCCTGACCTCTCCCACGACCATCCTGTCCGGCCTCATCCTGAGAGTGTTCTTGACCAAGTCGTCCATGGTTATCTCTCCCTTGCCCTCGACGTTCGGCGGGCGAGTCTCCATCCTTATCCAGTGCTTGTGTGGCAACTGAAGCTCGGCCGTGTCCTCGATTGATATTATGCGTTCGCGCGTCGGGACGAAGTTGGTCGCGGCATTCAGAAGCGTGGTTTTTCCGCTGCCAGTACCTCCCGCTATAAGGATGTTGGCCGGTTTGACGCCGAGACCATCCACCGCGGTCCAGAGGAAAGCCGCGAAGTCTATCGAAAGCGTGCCAAAGTTCAGGATGTCGATGATACTGAGGGGGTCCTTCCTGAATTTCCTTATCGATATCGTGGGACCCTCGAGCGAGACTGGCGGAATCGTAGCGTTCACCCTGCTTCCGTCGTGGAGGCGCGCATCGAGAAGGGGCGTCTGTTGGTCTATCCTTCGGCCGACGAGCCTCGCCATCTTGTCTATGATATATTTTATCGAATCCTCGTCATGGAAAATCACGTTCGTTGCGCACATCCCGAATTTCCTGTGGTAAACGTAAACGGGCTTCGCGTGACCGGTGACCATGATATCCTCGAGCTTGTCGTCCGCCAGAAGTGGGTCAAGCAAACCGAACCCGATCATGTCGTGCACTGCCAGTTCACCGAGTTGCCTGAGGCGCCCGGGCGGCAATCTGAGCGACTTGCCCTCCCTCTCGATGATTTTTAGGATGCCTTGTGTGAACAACCTGCTTAGTTCCGCCTGGTCAGAAAGTTTTTCAGACGGGACTTTAATCTCTTCTATCGCCATGTCCTTCACCTTGTTCAAAAGTTCCCTTTCCCTGATGGAGATTTCCGGGATTTTCGTCTTGTAGAAAGGGGTCATTTCGCCCGGGATATTCATGATTTCGACGTTCTGGTAGCTGTCTACTACTTTCCCCGTGGCAGGGGCCGAAGTGACCCCGCGGGTCACAGAGGATGTGACTGCCGGTATTATCGG
>DYTO01000052.1 GCA_020725895.1 Candidatus Hadarchaeum sp.
AGAGTAAATCGCGTCACCCGTTAGGTATTGCCATTTATTTTCACCCGTATCTGCGTCCAAGCAATATATTGAGTTGTCCAACGAACCGAAGTACACATTCCCGCCCGACACAGTGGGCGAAGAAATCTCGTCACCGGCCCCGAAGCGCCAGATCTCCCGCCCGTTGAACACCTCGAGGGCATACAAATTCCCGTCAGCCGAGCCGACGTAAACCAAGTAATTTGAAACGACAGGTGAGGAAAGCGCGCCGCCGGCCGTGAAAGTCCAGGCGAACTCCAAGTTCTCCGGAGCCGCCGCCGAATCGTCGAAACTTGATCGTGCCGCATCACGTTTGAAAGTCGGCCATTCGTCTGCGCCCACGGCCCCGGCCAGCATGATGACAACCAGCATCGCAACTATCGCTCGCAAGCCAATCTCCAACCGATATAAATCCCCAGCATATATGTAAGTAGGTGTTCGGATGGGCATGAAGTGTGAAAGATTCCAAAAAGCGATTGAGGATTTCAGCGAGCTTGTCGGCCAGACGCCCCTGATAAAATTCAGGAACTTGCCCAAGTTTGCAGCCACCCCGGAGCTTGAGATCTTCGGGAAGGCCGAGTTCATGAACCCCTCCGGCAGCCTGAAAGACAGGGTCCTTGTGAAAATACTGAGCGAGGCAATAAAGACGGGGAAGCTCCGCAAGGGCATGACGATTATCGAAAGCACAACCGGCAACACAGGGATTTCCACGGCGATGTTCGGGACTTATTTCGGGTTCCCGGTCCTCATAGTGATTCCCGCCGGAATGAGCGAGGAGAGGATGAAGGCAATCCGAGCGTTCGGCGCGAAACTTCTGACGTTCCCAGGGGCGGAATCCGATGTTGACTTGGCCGTGAAGAAGGCCCAGGAACTGATCAAGCTCGACCCGGACCATTACTTCTGGGTGAACCAGTTCAACAACCAGGCAAACGTGCAAGCGCACTACGAGACCACCGGCCCGGAAATCTGGGAGCAGACGGGGGGAAAAATAGACGCATTCGTAGCGACGTTCGGAACTGGCGGGACACTCACCGGGGTCGGGAAATATCTGAAAGAGAGGAACAAGAATATAAAAATTTACTCGGTCGAGCCCGAGGAATGTCCGGTCCTTACGAGGCAGAAATGGGGAACTCACAGGATTGAGGGTATTGGCGATGGCTTCATTCCATCAATCATGGATCTGTCGATAATAGATGGTGTTGTGACTGTTTCATCCGAGCGAGCGATCTGGATGACAAAGAGGCTGGCGAGGGACGAGGGGCTTTTCGTGGGGATTTCGAGCGGTGCGAACGTCCAAGCGTGCATAAACATACACCGCAAGCACCCCAAACTAAAGCGGGTGGTAACGATGCTGAACGACCATGGCTTCAGGTACTTCTCAACTCTCCTTTTTGGGGAGATGAAGGAAGTCGAGATCCCGAAGAGGGCGCACCCGATAAAGTTGACAGCAGAGCAGAGGAAAAGATTGGCCAAAATGGACAAAATCGTCGAATAGGCGATTAGACCAATATACGAATAGCTTTAATTCAGTTCAACGGAAATATTATTGGCTGAAAAATGACCGAGAAAGCTTCAGAACCCCTGAAACAATTCCTTGAACTCGGAAAGGATTGGGAGCGGCGATCCACAAGCATCCCCGGAGTATTCATAATGAAGCTTCCGTCGTACAGGAAGAACATCTCGAAGTTGTCCGTGGAGATAAACCCAGTCGACACTTACGGAAACCCGACGAAGAAGCGGGGCCTGCTGATAAGGAACAAGATGGATCTGGAAAACTACCGAGAACTTTTGAAACACGAGAAACTTGAGGCACTGATAGAGACGATAGGCAAGGTCAACCCGCCAACGATTGAGCGCGGAAAGACGAAATCCGATTTAATCGAGTTATAATCCAGAAGCCCGCTTCTGACCGAGGGAAAGAATGACCACACTAGACACAATTTTGGAAAGCCCGTCGAAGGACCTTCTCGAGAACCCGCTTTTGAGGAGAGAGCTCGTCGAGGCGAGGGCCTACCAGATGAACATCGCAGGCGCGGCCTTGAAGAAGAACACTTTGGTAGTCCTTCCAACAGCGCTAGGGAAGACAATTATAGCGGCCCTCGCGGCGGCCAAGTTACTGCAGAATCACAGGGACATGAAAATCCTGGTGATGGCGCCCACGAAACCTCTCGTCCTCCAGCACCGCGACACGTTCGCTAAACTCCTGAAGTTGAGAGAAAGGGATTTTGAAGTATTGACCGGGAAAACGACTCAAAGTCAAAGGCTGGAGGTCTGGAACGGCCCTGCGAAGATATTTTTCGCGACCCCCCAGGTCGTCAACAACGACTGCGGTCGCGGAATAAACCTCAAGGATTTTGGCCTCCTAGTTTTCGACGAGTGCCACCGCGCGAGGAAGAATTACGCTTACACGAAGGTCGCCGAGGCTTACGTCGGTGGATCGCAGTACCCGATGATTCTCGCGATGACGGCAAGCCCAGGCTCGGATGGGGAAAAGGTAAGGGACCTTTGCAAATCGCTTTACATCGAGAACGTGGAGGTCAGGTCCGAGGACGACCCCGACGTAAAGCCCTACATGAGCCCGGTAGGCGTGGAATGGAAATTCGTCAATCTCCCGGAGTCATACGCGGCCATTAGGAGCGTCATAAAAAAAATGCTTGAAAGGAGGCTCAATTCCCTGGCCACGATGAGAGTGATAAGGAAGGACCCGAGGTTCATTTTCAGGAACGACCTGGTCGAGGCCGGGGCGGCTCTGAGGAGGAGACTTGGTCACGGCGGCCAGCGAGGTAGCATTTTCGGCGCGATAATGCTGCAGTCGTCCGCGCTGACGCTCTATCACGCTCTGGAGCTTCTAGAAAGCCAGGGCCCGAATTCCCTGAAAAAGTTCCTGGACCGCGTGAGGGAAGGAGATAAGAAGAGCCACCGTTCGGTCGCAACCGAGCTCGAATCGAACAATGTCTTCGAAAGCTTGGAATTGTTGGAAGAGCACCCGAAGATGGGGATTCTGGAAAAAGTTGTCAAGGACCAGATATCTTCAAGCCCGCAGTCAAAAATAATAATTTTCACGCAATATCGCGACACCTCATCCAGAATAGTTGAGTTGCTGTCGGAAGCCGGGATTTTGGCGAAAAGGTTCGTGGGCCAGGCGAGCAAGGACGGCGAGGACGGCATGACCCAAGATCAGCAGGCCGAGCGTCTGAGGAAATTCAGGGACGGTGACGTCAAGGTCCTGGTCGCGACAAGCATAGGCGAGGAGGGCCTAGACATACCTAACGTTGACCTAGTCCTGTTCTACGAGCCGGTCCCTAGCGAGATCAGGTACATCCAGCGCAAGGGGAGGACTGGCAGGGGAAACGTCGGGAAAGTCTTGATCCTGGCCGCGGCCGAGACCCTTGACATGAGCTACCTCAGGAGCAGCGGCAAGAAAGTTGAGAAGATGAGGAGGATGATAAAAAAACTGAACACGGAGCTTTCGCCGGTTTTGCGTCTCGGGCAGCCGCCGCAGCTAAACCCGATATCGGCGGAAGAAATTTTCGATGGAGAATCTTGCATGCCGCTGGAGGAGACCGAGGAGTTGAAAGATGTTGAGAGAACGAAGGCAAAAAAGTTCAACAGGGATGTCAGACGCGTTGCGAAGGATTTGCTGCATCGCGTTCTGCAAAGCGGCGAGGTGTCGTTGGATGATTTCGGAAACGAGCTTGAGAAAGGAGGGGTTGATAAGTCCGTTATGCAAGAGGCCGTGAAGCAGCTCCTGATATCCAAGCAAGTCAACGAGTCGGGCGGCAAGATATTCCCCCTCGGGGTGGATGATTTCGCAAGCAAGAAGTTCGACTCCCACAACTTTGAGGTTGAACGGGTTCTGGTCGGAGGCGCAGTCCTTATGGTCGACGAAAAGTGGAGAACTATCTTGAGGCCGGAGTGCTACGATGGGCCGAGAGAGTTGATAAAGAAGGGGATAAAATTCAGGGCCAAGGCAGATTTTTACAAACTGGACGGCAAGTTGCACGCCAGGATCCACTCGATCGAATCGACTTACAGCTGATTCAACCTTTCGATTTATTGATTATCCCGCGGGCCGCGAGCAGACCGGTCGCAGCAGCTGTGACTATCCCCCTGGACAACCCGGCGCCATCGCCCGCCACGAAAAGATTCGGAACGCTGGTTTCCATGTTATCATCAACTTGTATCTTCATTGCGTAGAGTTTGACCTCGGGCGAGTACAGAAGGGTGGAATCCGACGCGACTCCCGGTGCAACCCTGTCAAGCATTTCCAAGCCTTCGAGTATCCCTGTCACTATTCGCCCCGGCAAAGCCATTGATATGTCGCCAGGAGTGACGCTCCTGAGAGTCGGGACCACATGGCCGCGCTCTATCCTCTCCCAAGTCGATCTCCTGCCAGCCCTCAGGTCCCCAAGGCGCTGAAGGAGTGGCCTGTCCCCGCCAATCGTTGTGGCGAGATAGGCTATCGATCGCCCATAAGAAGTCGTGTCTGTGACAGGCTGTGTGAGTTCCACCCTCACGAGGAAAGCGAAATTCGTGTTCTGGGATTTTTTGTCCCTGAGCGACTGTCCGTTGACCCCAACGTGCTCATCATACCTTTCCTCCATGACGAAACCATAGGGGTTTGTACAGAAAGTTCTCACGAAGTCGTCGAAAGTTTTTGTCCTTATGTGGAACTTTGGGTCCCAGTTGACATTTACCACTGGCTCGTATACGACTGCCGGGATTTCCACGCGCACGCCTATGTCTATCGCCCCGTGAGTCAGTTTTATCCCGAGAACTTCCGCCTGCTCGGCCAGCCAGTCGGCGCCGATCCTTCCGGGCGCGGCGAGTATGTATTTCGCCTTGATGCTCTGCCCTTTTACCACGACTTCCCCGCCGCCGATTCTGTCCACTTTCGAGCTGAAAATGAACTTGACGCCTTTTTTCTCGAGCTCGCTCCTGAATGAGTTTATTACGTCGGGGAGATACTCGCTCCCTATGTGGCGCTGCGGTATTGGGATGTATTTTATGCCTGCGGCGGCCGCTTTCCTCCCGAGTTCGTTAACTTCCGTGGAGTCCGCGCCGTCTATCTGCTTCGGTGCCCCGTGTTTCACAAAAATATCATCAACTTCTTTCACGAGATTCTCGGCAGCAGCGACGCTGTTCGTGAGTTTCGCGAGGTCGCCGCCGATGTCATGCCTGAGATTGAGGATTCCGCTCGACATCCCGCCGGCGCCTCCAAGCCCGCACATGATGTGGCAAGGGACACAGCCGATGCACTTTCCTTCATCAGCCGCCGGGCAGTGCCTCTTCTCGATTTCCTTCCCCCAATCGATAACGTTCACCGAAAGATTTGAGTTGCTGGCTAACTCGTGCGCCGCGAACAGGCCAGCCGGGCCGGCCCCTATTATCACCACATCGACCGTAGAATTACCCCGATTTTTATGCCCCACCGCATAAAAATCTTTTGAAAGTTACTCGCGCGCGGACAACTTCTTCAAATTTTCGATGTTCCCCAAAAATGTCCCGTCCAGGAGATAGACTTGCGCTTTTTTCAGATTCACCGCCCCCGATTTGAAAAGCGGGCCGATCAGATCATGCGGGATCTTCCTGTTGACCGGCGCCCCGCTCACGAGTTCGCTGAATGCCGGCAAAACTAATAGGCCGGGGGGCTTTGTGACGTTCTCACGAATTTTATTCGGGAGCTTAGACGGGTTGATGCTAGCTCTCAACCAAACCTGTTCAACAATTCGCCCGCCAAGCTTGTCCCTGAACTCTATTGCAGGGTGGTTGTGGCCCGTGACAAGCAACTCCGTGTCGAACAGCTCCGGTGCGGGCCAGGCGTGTCCGTGGGCTAGCCCGACCTTTTTCTTCTTCCCAAGGACTATCCCCTGAACATTGTGCAATTTCACGCTCGCGGGGGCCATGCCTCGCAAGTCTCCGTCGTGGTTGCCCGGCACGACCTCGACCTGCACCAACCTCGACATTTCCTCGAAGAATTCCGGGATCTCCCGCCATTCCTGCCAGCTGCTTATCGGGATGTTGTGCTTGACGTCGCCGAGGATTATCAAGTGGTTAGGTTTTTTCCTTTATATCAAGACTA
>DYTO01000003.1:0-81615 GCA_020725895.1 Candidatus Hadarchaeum sp.
TCATGTTCTCCAGGACGCCGAGTACCGGAACTTTCAAATCCCTGAGTGCGAGCATCAATCGCCTGACGGTGCCGAGCGTCACCTTCGACTGCGTGGAAACGAGCAGGAATTCCGTGCCCCTTGTCAATTTCACCAAGTCCAAAACTTCCTCGCCTGTCCCAGGAGGCATGTCAAAAATCAGGAAATCCAAGTCGCCCCATTGGGTGATTGCCAATAACTCCGTTATCGCTTCGGATATGCCGGCGCCGCGCATGAGCGAGGGGTTTTCCCCGATGTAGTGAACGATCGACATCAATTTTATCCCCTCGATTTTCGGCGGGACGACGCCTTTCTCTTCTTTCATATGGAGTTTCTTGACTCCAAGGATCGTGTGAACGGACGGGCCGTACAGGTCCATGTCGAAAAGCCCGACCTTGTACCCTGCCTTGGAGAGCAAGAGCGCGGCAACCGTGGAAACCGTGCTCTTCCCGACGCCGCCTTTTCCGCTCGCGACGCAGACGAGCCTTTTGACGTTGCCGAGCCTCTGGCTGATTGCTTCTATTCTCGGGTCCATACCATCACTCCAACTTTATCGAGTCTATCCAAACCCCTCTTCCCTGCTCGATTGAAAAATCAGGGCTTTCACAACTCGGGCAGCGGGAATAAACGTGCACGACGTCAGGGACGAAGTGGACCAGTTCCGATTCCTCCGCCCCTATTTTCATGTCCTTGAATCCCCAGACCCGACCGCAGCGGTTGCATTTGAACTGCGCCCGGCCCGTGAGAAATTCGACATTGGATTTTTCGGCCTTTGTCCCCCGCGTGAGCTCCTTCAGGGCAGTCTTAAAGACCGGCTCCTCGACCTGCTGCAGCTCCCCAAGCCTGACCTTGATTTCCAAAATCCTCTTCGCGTTCTTCTCCTCCGCGACCTTCAAGGCCGTGAGGACGACACCTTCGGCAAGCGCCCATTCGTGCATCTGACTCACACTAGAACGGGGGGGCCAAAGTTAAGAGCTTGTTGGCCTCAGCGGGACTTCCTGACGACGCCGAGACTGTAGCCCATCTGTCGCGCGAGCTTCGGGTTGGCTTTCGCGGCCAGGATCGTTACCTTCCAGCTTGCGAATATCGTCGCGGTTATCGCGACCCCGCACAGGATATCGCAGACAGGCGTCGGGCCAAGCAGGAAGAGCTCACCCCACCAGAGGTGGTCGACCAGGCCGAAAATCACCCCGCCGTAGAGGAGGAGGTTCAGCCACCAACCGGATGGGCCGCGATCCTGCGCCCTCCAGACCTTGGATGATATCACTGCGGCCGCCAATGGGACAGCGTAGCAGACCATTCATTCACCTGCTTCTAGTATTACTTTTCCGTTTAAAAATATTACTCCGCAAAATTTTCCTCAAAGTTATCGGATTCTTGCAAACCAAAAGGAAAAAAGAGAGGGGAAGGAGTAATTTCGGTGGCCAGGGTAGTGTAGCGGTTAGCATCCGGGACTGTGGATCCCGTCGCCCGGGTTCAAATGGCGATGCCTGAAAATCCCGGCCCTGGCCCCTCACAACCGTTAATAACAATTCCGACGAATTCCCTTGAGACGATGAAGCGCCCTTACGTTATCTTGAATGCAGCCATGACGCTGGACGGGAAAATAGCGACCGTGGGGGGAGACAGCAAGATTTCGTGTGAGCCCGACCTGAAACGCCTTCACAGGCTGAGGTCCGAGGTCGACGCCGTGATGGTCGGGGCGGGGACAGTCCTCGCGGACGACCCATCTCTGACCGTCAGACGCGTGACGGGAAAGAATCCGATGAGGATAGTGGTTGACGGCGAGGCGAAGACTCCTGTCGGAGCGAGGGTACTGAAAGGCGATGTGAGAACTATTGTTGTGGTGTCTGCTATCGCGAGAAGCGAAAACGTCGAGAGGCTGCGCAAGGCCGGTGCCGAGGTGATCACGCTTGGCGTCTCTTACGTTAAACTGGCGAAGCTCCTCAACAAATTATGGGTGATGGGCGTCCGAAGAATCCTTCTCGAAGGCGGGTCGACATTGAACTGGAACATGCTGAAAGAAGGGCTTGTGGACGAAGTCCGGGTCGCGGTCTCGCCGTCGATCGTCGGCGGGGAAAACGCAAAAACCCTGGTCGGCGGCGAAGGTTTCTCAAGAGTCGGGGGCGGGATAAATCTGAAGCTAACCAAAATCGAACGCGTCGGGACCAACATCCTCCTGACGTACAGAGTCGGTGAAAAGAGATGCTGACGAAATTGAGGGACGGTTTCTTCCTTGTCGGCGTGGCGCACATCCTCCCGAAGAGCATGCAGGATGTCAGGGAAGTCATCGAGAGGGAAAAACCGGAGGTTGTCGCGGTGGAGCTCGACGAGACCAGGTACGCCATGCTGACTGGTTTCGGGAGAGCAGCCCCTGCCGAGGTAAAGACAAAACACTCGGTCTCGATACTCGGGGGCCTCATCGGCCTGCTCCAGACGAAATTCTCGCGCCAGACCGGGATGCAGGCGGGGGAGGAAATGCTCGTGGCGATAGACCAGGCGATGAGGATCGGGGCGAACATCAAGCTGATAGACCAGGACATAAACGTGACGCTGAACAGGATAAACGAGCAGATGCCCATGAGCGAGAGAATCTGGCTCATGTTCCAGCTTTTCATAAGCATCATCCCGTCGCGCAAGAAAGTGAAACTCGAAAACATCACGGAGGATCAGGTCGTGCACAACCTTGTGAACGAGTTCAGGCGGCTTTCCCCCACCACCCACCGCGTCCTGATCGAGGAGAGGGACGACTACATGAGTTCGGCCGTCCTACCTCTGCTGACGTCTGGGCGCAGAGTAGTATGCGTCGTGGGTGCCGGGCACGTCCCGGGCATCCAGAGGCGGCTTGAGGAGGCTTTAAGGGAAACGAGGGAGAAAAATTGGTGGGCGAGTAAGATAGAATTCGAGTACGGAGATTGAAATGATAGAAAACGTCCTGATATCGACAATCACCCTCAGTGCATTTTCGCTGATCGGGCTGGCTTTCTTCTACTTCAAGGAGTCGACGATAGACAGGGCAATGCTAATCCTGACAGCTTTTGCCTCGGGGGCGCTTCTAGGCGTGACCCTGATATACGCGCTTCCGGCAGCGCTTGGTGCGACGCTTTCTGCCGCGCTGACACTTTCGGCGACCCTCTTCGGGATAATGGTGATATTCGTGCTGGAGCGGGTCTTCTACTGGCACCACATGCACGAGGGGATAAGGGAGATCTACCCGTTCTCGTACCTGAACGTAATGGGCGACGGCATTCACAACCTGATAAACGGGATGGCTATTGCCGCTGCTTTCGGGATATCGTTCACGGCTGGAGGGATAGTGACGCTCGCGCTCTTGGCGCACGCGATCCCCCAGGAGCTCAGCGATTTCGCGCTCCTCCTCCACGGCGGGATCAACAAGAGGAAGGCGCTGAGTCTAACGTTCGCATCGGCGGCGATGTCGATAGTCGGGGCGCTCGTTGTCTGGTACTTGCTGGCCGGGCTAAACATCGGGGCGTACGTCCTGGCCTTCGCCGCGGGGACTTTCATTTACGCCGCGGCCGTCGACCTCGTCCCGCGGCTCCAGAGGGACGAGATGAGAAATCGTTCCGTGATCCAGCTTGCGGGCTTCCTTGTCGGCACGCTTTTGATCCAGATGCTCCTGATACTGTCTTCGTAGGCGGCCCGAACCCGACATCGTTTTTAAGCCGTGCGCAGATATGGGAAAGGTGAATCGATTGGTAGAAGCGTATGTATTGATAACCGCGACGATTGGGAAAGTCAGGCAGGTTGCAAGGGAACTCCAGAGGATCAAGGGCGTCAAGGAAGTGCGCGTGGTCACCGGGCCTTACGACATAATAGTTTTCGTGGAGGCCAAGAGCCTAGACATCCTGAGCAGCACAGTCGTTGAGGACATACACAAAGTAAAGGGCGTTGTTGACACGAACACGGCGATCGTGGTCGAGATTTGAAGGCAGGTTTGCCTTCCGCTTTTTCTTTTTTATTGAAGTAGTGGTAGCCCCGGCCGGATTCGAACCGACGTCAGCGGATCCAGAGTCCGCCAGGATTGACCGCTACCCCACGGGGCTACCGAGATAATCTTGGATTCCCCAATAAATTGCTTTTGTGCCGCCGCGCAAATCAGAATTCGTATTTCCTTCTGGGCTCCGGTAGGATTACCTGCCTCAGACCACTGAACTTCTTGAAGAGCTCCGGGTGCTTAGAGTGGATTGGGAAGAGCTTTGCCGGCCTGACCCTCTGCAGAATCTCCTCGATCTCCTTCCCGGAGCAGTGCCCTGAAGCGTGGATCTGGTGGAACTGGAGCTTGAAGTGCTCGAGCCAGTTCGACATGACGGCCGCCTCGGGCTCCTCCTCCGACATAGGCTCGGACCTCGAGTGGATAAAATGCCCGGCCACTGGCTTGATATCCACAAGCTCGTTGAAGTTGTGGAAACTCAGGTAAACCATGTATTTGGACTGGTCCTTCCGCACATGCTCAAAATTAACGGCGTCCCTGATGAACCTGCGCTCCCACGTGTAGTAGTCACGAGCTTCGAACGTGCCCTTCCTCTTCCTCCTCGCGTAAACCCGGTAGTCCTTCCCGAGCTTGGGCACTTTCATCCCATTGCTCTCGAGAGAGGTCAGCAAAAGTGCCGTGTCCGTTGGCACAAGCAACTGCCGTCCGCTGTCGCTTGAAACCCTTGAAAATGTTGTTATCCTGTCGACGTCCCTCGGGTAGAAAGTCGCGGCAACGAAGTTCCTCGTCCCCGAGACAAGATTCTTGGCGACCCGCCTGACGTCATCCTCGTCCCCGACGTAAATTGTTTCATCGGAGGGTGCGATCCTGGTCCCCTCGCAAATCATCACGTCCGGCTTCTCCTCTGCCGCCTTCTCGAAGAACTTCAACGTCGAGGCCCTGCGCGGGCCATGCTTCCTGAAGTCGCCGGTGTAGACGAGAGTTCCCGACGACGTGTGGATGATGTAGCCGCACGCGCCCGGGATAGAGTGGTCGATCTCGAATGGGCGGAACTCCAGCGGCCCCACCTTAATGCGCTTCCCCGGTTCGAATGTACGATAATCGTGCCTCCCGTAGTCGGCGGTCGAGCTCTTCTCCCAGCAATCTATTATTGCCTTGCCGATGCGGCTGACATGGACCGGGATCGACTCGTCCAGAAAACGCATGTGAGCGATGTGGTCTGAGTGGGAGTGCGAAACGAAAACCGCGTCGAATTCGGGCTCGCCATATTTCAAATCCGTGAACTTCAGGGCTTCGCGTGAATAGAGCCCTTGGATTTTCGGGAGCATGCCAAACTCGAAATAATCGCGCGCGCCGGCCGAATCCCTTGGCTGCAAAAACCCGACGAAATAATTGTCCAGGGCGCCGAAGCTCTCGCCGAAATCCAGCCAGACCCTCGTTCCCTTGTCCTCCAGAAGAATCTTGTTCCCGCCTATTCCGCCGATACCGCCGTAAAAAGTTATGGCAGTCATTATCTCACTTTGAGAACTCTCTCAGCTTTTGGTCGATAACTTCTGCGATCTCCACCTGGCCGACGACGACGCAACTCACTCCCTTGATGCGTGCGAGTTCAGCGACTTTTGAATCCTGCGTGACGATTGTCAGGCCCCCGAGCTTGGCCTTCTCGACAACGCTCAAGTCGTCTGTGCCCCGTATCCCCAACTCATCCACCGTCGCCACGTCCCAGCCGAAAGCCTTCATGAAAGGCTTCAGCCCGATGTACATCTCGTCAAGTAGAACCTTCATGCTTCCAACGCTGAATAAAGGCGGCGGGATAAAAGAGATTGTGGTTTGGTAATCACTGCACGACTATCTGGCCGGTCATGCCCGAATGGCCCGAGCCGCAATAAATCGAACACTCGAAGGGGAATGTCCCCGCGTTCTCGGCGAAGAACTCGACTGTCACCTTTTGGCCCGGGGGCAATGTCTCGTCGATGCCGAACGCCGCGATCGCTATTCCGTGAGCGACGTCCGCGCTTGTGACCTGCAGCCTTACGTTGTCTCCCCTGTCGACCGTTATTGTCGATGGAATGAACTCGAACTGCTTCGCCGTCATGTTGAAAACTCTGAACCCGTCGACATTTTCATTTTCACCCGGTGGAGGGATATTTTCCGAACCCGTCCCGTTGCTCGAGCGAAAAACAAGGATGCTTGCTCCCGCCAAAGCGATGATAATGACAACCACAACTATCAGAGATGATTTCATCAAATGCAATTCACCTCCGGATATTAAAAACCGGTTTGGAACGAAAAAAAACCAAATCAAAGATGCAGCATCTCTTTGATCTGCACGAGCAAAGCAAGATATGCGACGAAAAGCGAGAGCCCAAAAGAGAACAGGAAAAAGTTCCTCGTGTTTAGAATTGATTGGAGAAGCAAATGAGCAGAAAAGGCCAACACTGCCATTCCCACGTATCCGCCGATCAGTATCCCGCTTGAGAAGAGGTAAAGGAACAAAAATGCCCTGGCAACTATTTCAAACCCTAGCTGGAACTTTTTGGCTTTGCCCAGCCCTTGGGTGGATCTCTTCACCCACCGCCATTCAATCAAGAAATAACAGAAAACCCATCCGAATATCCCGGTGATCCAAAGCAGCATGTATGACAGCATTATCGGGTTTGTGTAGATGGCCTCAAAAGTCAAACTCTTTCCTCCTGTTGCGTCTCCTGACAAGGATCGCTATTACAGTCGGTATCAACATCAACATCCCAACCGTGATAACGCCGAAAAGCAGCCAAGTCACCGGCGATGCCAATTCAACGCTGATGATCAAGTAACTGGATGAACTGAAAAACTTCAGGAAAACCATGTCCAACGTCAGGAACATGGCGGCGGCGATGAACAGTATGTAAATCCCAAAGTGGCCAAGTCTCAAAAATCTGACTTTGTAGGCTTTGATCTGTTTTCGGATATGAGTTGAAATCCTCGTCTCCGACTTCCGGACCTCAACCAAATGGAGGTACAAAATCGCCGGTACGACGAAAGTCAGGAAATCCCCAAAGAAGAACTCGGAGGGCTTGAAAGCCGCCCAGGAAGTTCCGAAACTCTTCGGCATGGCGAACGCCCAGAACACCACTAAATAAAAGAAATTGTACCACCTTAGTTTCGGTTTTTTTATGGAATACAACATCGTCACGAGAAGCTCGGCGCCGAGAAGCGGTTGCACCAAAGATGCCGGATAGATGTGTGACGCTGAATAACCTCTCGTGGCCACGAATGCCGTGATCAGCATCGTCGCTAGGACTATCAGGAACCACGACGTTACTGCGAAGAAAATCTTCATGAAAGAGTTGAATTTTTTGTGTGCCAAATAATAGATGATTGGACACAGGACTGACGCCGGTATGAAAGTGCAAATCGCGCTGACGTTCAACTCCGCAGTGGTGTTGAACGATGGATAGAGGAAAGCCGTCAGCCAAACTATTAATGCAAGCAAAATGATGTCGTATTCTGTTATCTTCGGGAACTTGAACTTCATAGCAGAGCCGCCCCCAGTTTTTTCTTCTCTAGGAATTTCTCGGCCACGATCGGGAGGAAATCCTTTGGCCCCACGTCGATGCAGTCAACACCCAATTTTTTCAGTTCCTTTTTGGTCTGCATGAGGTGCCTTCTCTTCAACCTGCGGACCAGCGCGGCGGATACTGCGTCAAGGGCCTTGTCTTTCTTGGAAGAAGCTTCGAAATAGGGTGTGAAGGGGCAGATCGCCATGACCTGGTGGCCCCTCGCGCGGAGTTTTTTTATCCCCCAGCTGACATCGTTGAAATCTCCCTCGAAATCCGAAAGGACTATCGTGAGGGTTGACCTCCTCACCCAGCCGCATACGAAATCCGAAAGTGATGTGTATGATGTCTGCCCTGCACTCTTTATGTCCGCAAGCGTCTCGAGGAGTTTTCCGAACTGCACCTTCCCCCTACCAGGTTTGAGGTAATTTTTGACGCCGTTTGAAAATGTAACGATGCCAAAAGAATCCCCCCTCTCGTCTGCCATCTTGCACAGCATCGTGGCGGCCTGGATGGAATATTCCAGCTTGTTGGGCAGCTCCCCTATGCCCATCGCGCGCCCGCAATCTATGCATATCAGAACCGTGACGTTTTTCTCGCCCTCGAACTCCTTCGACATCAATGTCGAGTGGCGGGCGAAGTGCTTCCAAGCGATCCTCCTGTACTCATCCGTCGGCTGGTAATCGCGGATGCCGTGGAGCTCGGAACCGATCCCGATTTGCCGGGTCTGGTGGATTCCGTAAAGTTTTCCGAGGTGCCGGCCCTTCCTCGACATTTCCATCTTGTGGATGGTTTCCAGAGAGGGATATGCTGTGATATTCTCCTCGCCGGCCAAACGAACTTGCTCATTGAAATACCCGAACCTGTCCTGCGAAACGAGCCAAAGAGGGCCCAGGTGATGCCGGCCCCTGCTGCTGCACTTGAAGGAGTAACCCTGTTCAATCGAGTGCTTGGGTTGCAGGAAAACTGGGTCGCCCGACAACGCCTCGGGATGCTCATCGACGAGTTCGAAAACGTCGAGCGGATATCTCCCTGAATCCACTTTCACCTGGACGTCCAGGTTCTCCCCGGCGAAAATTTTGTTTTTGAAGGTCCTTTTCTCCAGTTTCGTCTCCCCGATCGCTTGTCTCTTCAAAATCATGTCCAGGAGTGACACGGAAACCGTGAAGAACAACGCCATGCCGACGAAGAATATCGCCACGTTGTTGAAGAAAACTCCCATGAACAAGAAAAGAACCGTGAAAAAGGCCGTTGAATAGAACTTTATATTAATCCTGAAAATCTCCGGTTTCAACCTTTCTTTGGCTTTTTTCGACTTTTTGACTTTGATTTCCTCTTCCTCGTCAAATTCTGATTTTTTGGGCCTCCCTTCCAACTTTGAATTTATCAAAGGGGTCAGGGCGATCAGGACGCCGACGCTGCCAACGATGAGCCAACTGATCCCAATTGTGAAATAACTGAACGCGATAAGAAAATAGATCATGGCAAGAATCTCGGCGAAAATGTACCAGAGTTTGAAATTGAATTTTTTCTTTTTCTTCGGCGGATGATCTTTCGAACCTGATCTTCCGAAAATCTGGTTTAAAAAATTAAATCTGTAGTTTTTCTTTTTGCTTGGCACATCGTCTTTCCAATCAGAATCATGTTTTCCAAAGCCCATGTCTACAAAAGGTGCCCCAAGAAAAAAAAAGACTAAAATTCCCATTACTCCAACGATAACGTTGTTCGAGCGGCTAGGATTGTATGCGACTGCCGCCAATATTAACGATAAGCCTGCCAGTAAAAATGAAATCAGATACCACTTCTTGAAACTCAAACGATCACCGTGGGACGTGCACGGCAGACGTAACTTCATCGATAACGTTCAGGATGCTCTTCCCACCTATCTCGATCTCAGGCTTCAAAATCAGCCGGTGGTTCAGCACCGGAGTGATGAGGGATTTCACGTCGTCGGGTGTCACGAAATCGCGACCCATTATCGCCGCCCGCACCTTCGCGGCCTCTTGAAGCGCGATTGACGCCCTGGGGCTGCCTCCTAGCAGCAGGTCGTTGTGTTTCCTGGTGTGGATTACCAAGTCCGAGATATACCCCTTGACCTTCTCATCCACCTCAATAGTCCGGACCACTTTTTGGACATCATTAATCTTTTCCGCGGAAACCACGGCGTCCGAATATTTCTCCCCCACGTTCCTCCTGCGCAATATCTCGACCTCCTCCTCCTTGTTGACGGGGTATCCCATCAGAAGCCGCATCAAGAAACGGTCGATCTGCGCCTCGGGCAGGGGATAAGTCCCCTCCAACTCTATCGGGTTTTGCGTGGCGATCACCATGAACGGCTTGGGCAGCTCGTAAGTCTTTCCCTCTATCGTGACCTGCCTTTCCTGCATGCATTCCAAGAGCGCGGACTGAGTCTTCGGCGGCGCACGGTTTATCTCATCCGCGAGGACGATGTTGGCGAAAATCGGGCCCTCTTTGAACTCGAATTTCCCGGATTTCTGGTTGTAGATGTTTGAGCCCAGGATGTCCATCGGCAGCAAGTCCGGCGTGAACTGGATTCTCTTGAAGTCGCAGCCGAGAGCAATGCTGAAGTTCCTGGCGAGGTAAGTTTTCGCTATCCCTGGAACGCCCTCGAGCAAAATGTGCCCATCGGCCAAAAGTCCGATGAAAAGGTTTTCAACGACGTCGGCTTTCCCAACGACTATCGAGGACATCTGCTCGGAAATCTTCTTGTAGATCTTTTCAACGTCCTCTACCTTCACTTTCTCGCCTCCATCGCCTTCTCGAAATCTGACATTTTCTCGATCATTTTTCTCACGGTTCTGGGCGACCTGATGTCGCGGGCACCGACCCGGACCTGGCCGCACAATTCTATCGTCCGCCTCAGACGACTATAATATTCTGGATATTCTGCTTTTAACTTCTTCAGTAGTTCCGTCTCCTCGGGCGACTTCAGCTTAAGTTGTTCGTAGCACCTCAGCAAAAATTCCTCGTAAAACACCATCAGCGGGTCGTTTATGCTTTTCTTGTAAGAAGTGTTCATTGCTTTTGAATATCTGTCCATGTTCTTGAAATGGTGCCCGATCACCTTCACTTTGCGCGCGACTCTCCTTTTTCTTATCGTCCCCGCCAAAAAAGCCGCTACAAAAACTATTGCCAGCGGCAGAACAAGGAAGTTGAAAATGAAACTCCCATAACTCGCCACGCCTATCCAGTTTGGCGGGATAAACCCTCCGTGCGAGACGTCGAAAACCACGGGCTTTGAGCCATTGTTCGTTGCCCAATTGAAAAGCGATATGGCAAACTGGCGGTTGTTCGCGCGGTCTATCATATCGTTAACAAAAATGCCCGGATCCGAGATGACGACGACGTAACCTTTTCCTTTGGAATACTTCGCAATGACGGAGAAAGTCCCGGTGGGCTCGTCGCTCCCGCGTTCACCGTCTTTGTCCAAATCCAAGGCCCCGCCGGCAGATGACCAGGCCAGATCATTTAGAACCCTGTTGTTGTCGCTCATGCTCAGATTGTCTTCAGAATAGACCAGAGCTGCCGGGTAATTCGTGATGATTGAACTAACATTTTCAAAAATCGCGTTGCCCGCCGCCACGATATCCAATAACACGAAATCGGGCCTTTTTTCATAAAGCGCATAATCGCGAAGAGGGGCGGATGATATCGTCAAGCTGTAAATGCCGGTGAACGAAAAATAGCTGAGGTCTCTGCCGGCGCTGTCATTGTCCGCAATGAAGATGAAAGTCCCGCCGCTGTTCACGAACTCGACGATGGCGCTCTTTTCATCGGACGAGAAATTTTCCGTCGGCCCGACCGAAACCAGCACGGAGCCCGGCGCAGAAGTGTTGATTGTGGTGAACGATGTCAAAAGCAGTTTTACAGTATATCTGCTCTCCAAAGTACTGAAAAATTCCGAACAGCTGAGCGAACTGGCAGTCAGCGGGTCGTAACTTACCTCACTCGGCAATCCCGGTGCAAGGAAATTGCTCAGGCTTATTAACAAAATCAAAACAAACGCAAACGCCATCAAGGTATATCTGAAATGCTTCATCAGTTTTCACCCACCTTCGCGCTCTTGATCGCCGACAGGTAATTCTCGGCCGCAGAATTGAACTCTGATTTGGAAATCGGCCTGTCGGCGAACATAGCCTTCTCGTAAACCTTGATAAACTGGTTGAAATCGCCTGACGCGAATGAATGAACTTTCGAGGATAGTGCAAGTGAAAGTTCCCTCGCCGTCTGGTCCTCCTTGACGAGGTATATTCCGGATGCGAGAAGCGCCTTGGCAAATTCCGCGTATGCTGCGATTATCCCTTCGCGATATTTCTCGGAGTTTCTGTAACCATCCAATAATTTTCTCAAATCCGTGACGCTGGGCAATCTCAGGACCTGCTCGACTTGCTTCGCCTCGCCGCGTGGCTTTAGCTTGAACACGACAAGCGCTGTTGTGATCGCTGCGGCCGCGGCCACGCCCAACAGCAGGATTGTCTGGTCATCCTGCGTTGTGACCTCAATCGAAGTGTTGTCCTGGGTGTCGCTCACGCTTGTGTTTTCTATCGGCGTGATCGCTTCCGCCGACTCCAAAACTTGGAACGTTTGCGATGTCGACTGCGAAGGAAGATACTTTTTATCGGACGGCTCGAATTTCGTTTGTATCGTGTGATACCTCGTCTCGAGATCATTTCCGATGGTGATCGCGCCCTCGTATCTTCCATCGCTTCCCGTCGTGACGGAACCTCCTTGGACGACCTGGTCATCTATCAGGACCGTTATGCCTACTCCTGCTACTCCTTCGTTCAAATCATCCTTTACCTCGCCTTCGAATGAAAGCGATTCCCCGCGCTTCACGGACTTGGATTGTATGCTGAGACTGATGGTCGTTGGGGAATAGAGAAGGAAAGCTTTTGAGCTGCTGGAGGGTGCATAAGTGCCGTCTCCCGCGAAGCTGGCGGTGATGTAATGCTCGCCTAGCTGGTCCGATGTCCCATAGCTCTTGGAGGTATATGCGCTCCCGCTCGAGTTTGTGGTCAGATTGCCGATCAATTGTCTGGTGAGGCCGTCGCGCAACTGCACTTGCTTGGAAGACAACGGACCGGATGTTGTTTGCAAGGTCATGGATACGCTAACGCTCGGGTTGTCCAGCCTGGTGGCGTTCTCCGGGCTCAGAGTCAGGTCTATTGAAGTCGTTGTAAGCGTTGTTTGCTGCGGCGGCGTTTGCGTCTGGTTCTCCGTAAACGCGGGATTGTCCACTGTGGAGCTGTTGCTCGAGTCTGTTGGATCTGTGCCTTCTTCGTACTCCTGAAGGTTCGTGCGACCATCGCCATCGTAATCCTGGCCCGAATCCGAAGAGTTGGGATTCAATCCGTATTGCTGCTCCCACGAGTTGGGGATACCGTCGCCGTCTGAATCCGTCCCGCCTGGGTTGGAAGTTGGAATCGCCGGGGTGGCGTCAAACCTCACCCACCCATAAGGAGGGAGATAAACTTCCGTTTCGGAGTGGCCGCCGCTGGAAAAATACAACGTCTTGTTCTCGATTGAAGTCCCGGGTTTGAAACCGAAATTGACGCGTGAGGGGATTCCTTGCATCCGCAACAACACTGCCAGCGCAGTGCTGAAATCCATGCAAATCCCCTTCCCGCGCGCCATGAATGTCCGGACCCAATCGCGTCCGACCGAGTATGAAGAGGAGCTTCCTCCGACGGACACGTCAAGCGCGTAAACTCCCGAGCCGTAGCAACGCGACACTCGCAGATAAAAATCGGCTGAATGTGAAGGGGTCGTTGTAACCGAGTCGACTGCTGAGCTGCCGTTCAGAGACGAGCTGACTGTCTGGGCGATCGAGTTCAAAATGTAAAGGTCAAAGTCTGCGCCTGATGGCGGGGTGAGGGTTGCGGTCAATTTCGCGCCCGCGGGCACCGACACCTTGAAGTAGTCTTCATTGTCCGAACTCCCGAGATAGCCGATACCTCTTCCGCCAGATGTCAGCGTTGCCGCACTTATCGTGCTGGCCGCGTCACCACCTATCTCGAAATTGTCCGTGCTGCTCGAGGTCGACGTCCCCCCTGTCAGGGCCGCGACGTCGTATGCGAAATTGTTCTTCAGGTATGCGATGTCGGCCAGTATCTGGTCCATTGTGCTCAGGGAACTGTTCTTAAGGTTGTCCGCCACCACCCTGACTTCCTGTGGCATGTTGTCAGGCAACTGCAGATAGAGATTGCGGATGTTTTCCGGGACTTTCGTCATGTCAATGAGGGATTGATTCACATCAACCGGCGTGTATGCGGCCCTGTAGCTTACTTCCGTGGTTCTCATCAGGCCCGGGATTTCCATGCCGTAAATTCCTGCGACATCATCCACGAAAAAAGAGTTTCTCGCAGGTTCAGGGTCCAAAATCAGATCACTCACGTCCGACCCGTATTGCGGGACTGGAAGAGACAATTTAGAGCTTAATGTGTTGAAATAAACATCGAATTCGTACTGCCAGTTGTCGTAATTATCGGGCAAGGAATCCACTTGTATCGAGTCCGTGGTCTTTGCCCAGCCTGAACCTGTGTAGTAGTCCGCGGTTCCAACTATCCAATAAAGCCTTGGCGACGCTGGAGATACTGTGAACATCAGGACTTCCGGCATGTCGCCCCAATTTTCGCCCGGCGCGGGCCAGTAATCCTGGTTTGTGAGGCCTGGCGTGTCGCCGGAACCTCCTTGGCTTGAATTGTCGAGTTTTGCCAGATTTTCGGCAGGGTAGACTGAATCGAGCCACCAGTTGCTCAAAGGCAACTCCACTTCCACATCGTCGTAACGTTTTTCCATGGCGCTCGTTGCTGGCGCAAGCAAGAATGAAAAAACAAAGAATGCCACTAGAATTGTGAGCTTGAAGCCCTTTTCGGCGGCTGATCGTCTCAGGTGGGTTCTACTCATGTTCCCCCACCAAAGTATGATTTTCAAAACTTAAAGTCATATGGAGCCGGGGGCAGGATTTGAACCTGCGAATGGCAGATCTGCAGTCTGCTGCCTTAGCCAGGCTAGGCTACCCCGGCGCAATATTTTTTCTGACTTGATTGCTCATAAAACTTCTGGGTTTTCAATCTTCCCTGGCTTTGCAGCGCGGCAAAATGAGCTTGATATCACGTCTTGCGTTTCATTCTCTTGTAGGCTACGTAACCCGCTGCGGTCGCTGCCGCAACGCCGGCTCCGACGATGACTGCCTTCTTCTTCGCAGACATCGGTTTGCGCTCAACGACTTTGACAGGTTTCTTAGCCAACTTCACTTTCTTTTTAACCAAACCAATCCCCGAATAACTTCGGCGGCATGCTTAAATTTCTATCCGCCGCTGAGCGGGACGGTGACTATCAAATCGTCCGAATCCTTGAGGACTGTGTGGAGAGAGGCGAGGTTCTTCCCGACCCAAACCCGCAAGTGCTCTATTTCGTCCTCGCTGAATCCGATCTTCAAAAAAAGGTCTCTGACATTCGCGCCTTCCGGCAGCTCAACATCGAATTCCCTCTTGTTCTGGATCGCCTTCAACCCCGGCAGGAGCTCGACCTTGACGCGAATAGACATGCTCTCAAAGACCATATCACGCGCCGAATGAAAAAGCTAACGCTTCTGCGCCTTCAGTCGTCCTTGAAGAGCCAGGAGAAATCCGGCGCTTTTCTCTTCGTCTTCACGCGCTCGTTCAAAGCGTGCACGACGAGCGGGAGAGCGAGCGTCGCGTCGCAGTAGAGCGTGGCCTTCTTGGATTTCGGCGCTATCTTCCCCCAGCTGACCGCCTCCTCGAGGGTACAACCGCTGAGGCCACCCCATTGAGGCGAATCCGTCGTTATCTGTATCGCGTACTCGTGAGGGTATGTTATTTTTCCACCCCTAGCGAGGTCCAAGGCCACTGCAATCAACTGAATGGTGTCCTTCGGAACGCCACCGCCGATGTAAACAACCCCGGTCCTCTTCGAATTTGTCCCGATGATGAGCAGTTCCTCGAAATCCTTCGCCTGGTTCACCGTGATGCTCTTCCCGTCGAGATATGCCTCGATCGCGCCCATCCCGTAGCCGCTGTCTAGGAGCGCCGGGGAATATATGGGGACATTGTTCTCGTACGCTACCGATGCGATGCATTTTATCTTGCGTTTTGAAAGGAACTTGCCGAACTCGTGGAGGAACTCCCTCGATGAAAAGTTGCGGTTGCTGTCGAGCCCCATTATGAATTCCTTGATCAGGGACTCCATCTTCCTGTACTCAAGCTCGTCCGCGTAGACGTCGTAGAAGCGGTCGACCTGCCACTTCAGGAGGTCGCGGTCGTCTGCCATGTGGCTCCCCTTCCAGTAGCCGGGGCCCATGGCGTCGAGGATGTCTTCAGAAAGATTGGCGCCCGTCGAGACGAGGACGTCGATGTACCTGTTCTCGATCAGCCAGCAGATTATCTTCCACATGCCTGTTGTGCTCATCGACCCTGAAAGCCCCATCAGGATTGTGAAGTCTTTCTGCTTTATCATGTATTCCCAGATCTGGACCGTCTCGCCGAGCTTCCTCCCCTGGAAACCCGTGTCGGCCATCTCGTCCAAGAGCTTCGAGATGCTCTTCTTGCCGACATCTATCGCCTTCACTTTCTTCTTGAAATACGGAGTTTTTCGCATGCAACCAAATTCCTAACCCGCGGCCTGTTAAAAAACTTTGTAACGCGCATTGGGGCCTGAAAAGCGGCTCGGTAATGTATTTGGCTAGTTTTTCAGCAAATTTCCACTTGTGGCTGGTTCCGGGCGCTTTTCCACATTTGTTAACTAAAATTGGCAAATCTAACAGGATTGGCAATTCATTTGTGCCAAACTCCCGAATTTGAAAAGCGCTATAAATACGTTCTTTGAGAAAAGGCTATGTGTAAAAAGTCTTTGGACTTTTAAGCATCGCATCGTTAGTTCGCAAAATGCGGTTTGAGTCCAAACTCGTGGGCGCCCCTGCACAGGACGCCGAAGTTGTATCCGATCCAGCCGAGCGTTTCCTCGTTCTCTTTGGAAGTGTCCTTCTTCGCGCGCACGAAGCTCCCGAACTTGCGCTTCTTCGCGGAGATCGCCGACTCGACCGCGGATCTCCTGTGGTACTTTCGCTTGGCGACCTCGGGGTTCTGCCGGAACTCCAGCACCATCCGCCTCCAGGCCGGCGAGCCCTTCGTCTTCGCGGTCGTGTTGGACTTCAGCTTGATCCAGGGCTCCGCGCCGACCGCGGCGACAGCGTTGCAGTTCTCCCTCGAGAGGTAGGCGCGATCCATGCTCCATTCCTTGATCTCGAAGCTCTTCGTGACCTCCTTGATGTGTTCCCTCAGGACCTCATTGTGGGCTCCGCGGTCCGTCCTGACATCGAGCGCCACGGCGGCCTTCAACTTGGTCCCGACCGTCATGTGTGCCATGATGTGGTCCCGCTTCTTTCCCTCTTTCCTCGTCCGGATGTCGAACCAGGAAGAATAGCAGGTCGTCGCTATTCAGGTGGTGTCGGTGGAGAAGAAGTGCTCGATGAATCTCATGGGTTCGGCAGTCAATTTCAGTACCTCGTCGAGATAAGGCCTTATTTCGTCGCTGTTCTGGTAATTGTCGAGCGTCTTGAAACACGGGATCTGGGCGTCGATCATGCCGAGGGCCCTGAACAGCCTCAGGAGGCCTATGCCCCGACGCAGCGAGAAGTTGAAGTACTTGCGAACCGCAAGGCACACGACGATGTCGTAGAGGTTCTTCGGCGGCCTCCCCCTGCCACACCAGAGGCTCTTGTTGCCGGTTGCCCACCACGTCGCGAGCGGCAAGTGGCGGAGGAACAGCATGACCTCGTTCTCCTGGATCAGGTTGTAGAGGGACTCGTCCCTCGGGTAGCGTTTTCGCTTCTTCATTACGGTTATATAAAACCGTAAAGTATTTAAACCTTGTGCTGAAAGTTTTGGTCGATGATTGGAAAGATTGTCTGCTACACGCTTGGATCCGGGCCGACGCCGGCCCAACGGAACAAGTTCAGGAAGGCGTTTCTCGGCTACTTGGATCACTCCTGCGGTGGCGAGTACAGATACACAAGAGCGGGGCTGATGAGCAGCACCCCCCACGTCAAGCTCGTGAGGTCGGTGTTCATAGTCAAAAAGGATGATTGCAAAAAAGTGGTCGACTTCTTGAAAAAGAACGGGGCCATCGTTCACACGAGGGACGTGATCCTCACGCCCGCGGATAAGAAAGCACTCAAGTATTGACTACGGCCTGGGACAAAAACCGTCGATTTTTTACACATAGCCTTGAGAAAAGAGATATCACTGACGTAAAAAAACAAGGAAAAAAAAATGAAAAAAATAATCATAACACCGGTGCTGGTCATGGCATTTCTCTTGGCAACGACTCAAGGTGTGGCCGCAGCCCCCAAGGCCCCCAGAACACATGACGTCGCGGTTCAGAGCATCTATGCCCCGTCCCCCGTGGTCAGAGATTGGATCTACGTGACAGTTTCTGTAGGCGTGGCGAACGTTGGAAACTACACAGAGAACGTTACGGTGTAACTCTGGGACCAAACCAATGGCACAATCATCGGTTCCCAGGTGGTGCTGCTGACTGCCGGACAGACGACGACGTTGAACTTCAACTGGAATGTCGAGTACGCATCAATTGGCGACCACGTGCTATTGGCGAAGACACTGCCTGTCAACAAGGAAACGAACCTCACGAACAACTCAAAGACCACGACTTCAACCGTGATTGAGAACGTGCCTGAAAACACGCCGTGAACAAAGCTGATGCTTGATTAGAGATATTTGATAAAGAAGGGAGAACAACTCCCCCCTCTTTATTTACCAATTTTACGAAATTGTGGTTCCTGTGGTTTTTCCTGAAATGGTGGGCTCGCTGGGGATCGAACCCAGGACCTGCGGTGTGTGAGACCGCCGTCTTAACCACTAGACCACGAGCCCTGTGAGAGATTTTGCAAGCTAATATTTAGAGCCTACGTTAGCGGAGTTCTTTCATGAGGCGCTTTGCCCTCTCCTCGCCGAGCAACTTCACGATATTCTTTTCAGAGTTCTGGTCCCATCTCTCGATGATTTCGCGCACGCGGTCGAGCTGGCCGGGGGCGAGGTCTCTTGCCGCCCTCTCGAGCATTCGCTTCCTCCGCGTCGCGTCCTCTGGCCTGTAAACTGCACCCAAGCTATCCCCGATACTACTCGATTCCAAACTTTATATCTGCAAACTTTGCCGAAATTTATTTACGTTTTTATATTATAGTAGATTTAGTGACGGTTGGGTAGATTACTTCCGGCAGCCGAAAGGTTGCCGGTCCCATGATTTTTTGATTTTACACGGCCCAGTAGCACGCCCCCACGTACTCGTGTACGTGAGGACTGCGGGGATGCCGGGACTCGAACCCGTATCTCCCAAGCTCAGCCCACGAGGACGGAAGATGACGGTTGGGCAGGCTACCTGTTACCCCACACCCCCGACTATGCCACCTGGCATTGGGGGTGAAGGTGGTATTTAAATAAGAAATTTCACTCGGTTGCTACTGTCGCGTTATCCGCATCGACGACGAGCTTGTCCCCTGTCTTGAGCTTCTCTATTTCCAAGCTGTCGACGCAAGGTATGCCCGCCAAAATAACGCCAGTCGCGACAATAGTCTCCGTCTCCTTGTTCAGGATTGCCGCCGGCGCAACGCCGTTCTTCTTCAGCCCGTAAATCACGTAAGAACCAACGGTCGAGCCTTTACCTTTCGGGAAGACCAGGATTTTTCCTTTCACGCAGCTACCCTCAAGCTCGTGCCCCTTCTCTATCACGATTCCAGTCTTCGGGTCGATCCCGCCGTAGAAGCTCATGGGATTCCGAGAGACTAGGGCCTCGCCCTTCGTCTTCCCGGGGCTGATCATCCTGCCTTTCAAGATGTTCTCCCCTCCAGCAAGTCGTCCAGGCTCTTGAAGACCACCTGTTGCTTGCAGAAGCTAGGAAGGTAGTTCGCGGCCTTCCCGGAGTCGACTGCCGTGGTCTTGTATCCCATCTGCTCGATAGGCGCTACCACAGCACAGGTGTCCGCGACGACTTTCCCGCCAGCGCGCTCGATGATTTCCGTGAAACCCATCTTCGTCGCGGTGTCCTTCGTGGTGCGAGATGTGCATATCCATAGCGGTTTTTTCATGTGCCTTCCCTCGACCTTGCAGGCGAGGTTCGCGATCTCCTTCAGGGAAGCGTGCGGGCAGCCCAGGATTATGATGTCCGGCTCTTTCCCCGTGTTCAGTTTCGCGTAAGCTTCCTGCAGCTCATTCTCCCCGACATCTATCGCCTCGATTCCAGATGGCGCCATCTTCTCGGCTTCCGGTGTTATCCCCTCTATGTGGTAGAGCGCGACCGCGCCCGAGGCGGCCATCGCGGCGCCGAGCGCCTTCAGCTGGTCGACCTCCGCTCGAGCGATCCCTTTGAGATATGGAATCCCGTCCTTGACGATCTTCCCGACGTGATAGCCCAGGGCACCGAAATCAGCGTTCGATTTCAACTCCACGCCGACCCTGACCAGGAGCGTCGGCTTTCTTTTTTCCGCGATGTGCAGCCCGTAGTTCGGGGTCAGTCCACAGATGGCGGCGGCGAGCGCAGACGGGCCACCCTCCCTGTTGGTCCTCGCGCCTATGACGGAGTTCGCGAAAGAAACCGCTGAAGATTCGGACCACGCGATATGCTCACCGAAGTGCGGGAGGTTACCGACCAGGTAGGGCGTGCACGTGGCCGTCGTCATTATCCCCATCTTCTTGAAAGCGTCCATTATCCGGAGCTGCTTCACGGCGAAATCCTTGGGGAAGCCGAGCTTGTCCCAATCTAGCAGGTCCATTCCCGGCGGGTTCAGGGTAGTGTGTACCATGACCTTTGTGTTCTTCGCCGCGATGTCCTCCAGGAACTCGAGACCGGGGTCGCCTATCGACTTGTACGAAACTCCTGCGACTTGAACGGAACTCACGGGAATCATCTTGTCGGCGCCGTATATCTCGCCAAGGCGCACGAGAAGGCGGAACATCCTCTCGACGGTCTCGCCCTGCTCGCCTGAGAGCATTTTCTCCTGTTCTTTCGTCAGGTACATAGTATCAGATAAACGGATTTTTCATCACTTAAGCATTTTTCGAACTTGCATATCAAACGTTATCTGAGTAAATTTATTAGATTAGTTAAATTGCGTTCTTTATTTTTTTCTAATTTCTGTTTCAAACATCTTCATGATGTTCCTGTGGTATGTGATTATAACAAACACCGCCGCCGCGACCAAGACGATGATGACGACAAGGAACAAATTTGACAACGACTGCGGCTGGTCAGTCAACCCAAGTAATCTTTAGGATTCAATTTCATCGGGAGCTCGGGCTTTTTGAAATCGTTGGGGTCGCGGTCGCCCGGAATCGTAAGGTCGAAACCCATCTTCGTGGTCATCCTGGTGTCGAGGTCGGATGACGGGTCCAATGATGAGCCCTTCTCGCGCCTGCTGATGATGTCGCGGTCGCCCTGGAACCGTGTCGCCATGGCCCACTCGACCTCCTGCGGGTTGTGGATGTCTATATCTTCATCGACAACCCAAACGTGCTTCACAGACTTGTGCCCCTTGAAGGCCGCCTCTATCGCCTTCCGCCCATCGTCAGGGTTCTTCTTCTTGATGCTGATGACTGCGTGCAGCCACGAGCATCCGCCCGGCGTCACGTAAACGTCCTTGCACTCGCAGACCTTGTTCACCTCGCGCATGATCGTCGGCTCGCGGGGCATTCCCATCAGGGTCTTGTGCTCGAGGCCGCCCGGCAGAAGCGCGTGGTAAATCGGCTTGTCCTTTATGAAAATCTTCTTCACTTTCGCGACGGGCTGCTTCCGGATTATGTCCGGAGTCTCTGTCAGGTCGAGGAAAGGCCCCTCGTCGTGCTGTTCTCCGGTGATCTCCATTATCATCACTATTTCCGCTTCCGGGACCTTGTGTCCCGCAATCTCGACGAGCTCGGTATCCGCCAGCGCGTTCGCAATCTCGAGCTCGCTCTTCCCGAGCTCAACCGAAGTCGCGGCAGAAATCAGCACCTGCATAGAGTTCCCTATGCAGACCGCGAACTCCCTGTTGCCGCGTTCGATGAAAGTGTTGAAATCCCTTGGGAGAATCCTGAGGACGACCTTGTCCTTCCCGAGCACCATCATCCTGTGAAAAGAGATGTTCTGCCCGAGTTCGGGGTCGCTCGCGACGACGACTCCCGACGAGATGTACGGGCCGCCGTCCAACGGGTAGTGGAAGAGAACCGGGAATTGGGAGAGGTCGACCGCGACTTCCTTGTAGCCCTGAGTCTTGGCGACATTCGGCTTCTTGGGGTTTTCAATGGCCTTCGCTAGTCTCGTGATGATCTCGTCCGGTCTGATGCCCAGGCCGGTCGCGACTAGCTCACGCGTCGAGCAGATGTTCACTACGACGGGCATCGAGAGGCCCTTGACGTTCTCGAAGAGGAGCGGCTTCTCATTCCACATTTTCGCGATCGTGCAAAGCTCGTACTTGACGTCGACGGGGCGCTTGACCCTCGTCAGCTGCCCCTTGCTTTCCAAGATCTTCAGGAATTCTCGCATGTTCATTTCATCAACCAATCCTTGTCTTCAGCACCTCAAAACCTTCACTCTCGATTGCCTGCGCGACCTTGTTCTGGAGCTTTTCCCCTGGCGTCAGCGCGACAATGTTGCCTCCGAGGCCGCCCCCGGTCATCTTCGCGCCGTAGGCGCCGTTATCGCGCGCAATCTCGACCAGGAGATCCAGCTCCTTGCAGGAGACCTCTATAGCCTGGAGGAGTTCGTGATTTTTGTCCATCATCTCGCCGACATTTTCCATGTCGAAAACCAGAAGAGCCTCGCGCGCCTCGTTAGCGAGTGCGCGGGCCTTGTTGAAAATCTCGTCGTATTTCTCCGGGTTTTTTTCTTTTCTCTCCTTGACGCCGGCGACTGCCGCCGCGGTGTTCGTGACGAGGCCGGTGTTCGCTATGATGATTTCGACGGGCTCCTTGACCTTCAAAAGGTCTATGATATTTGGCTGGCCTTTGACGAACCAGATCAGGCCACCGTATGTGGCCGCCGTGTTGTCCACTCCTGACGGCACGCCGTGGTATCCCTTCTCGCCCTCGAACGCGATCTCGTTTATCTTCTCGTCGGAAAAATCCAAATTGAACTCTTTTGACAGCGCGCGGGCGAGGGCGACGCAAGACGCTGCGCTGGCGCCTATCCCGCTTGCCGCCACCAAATCCCCTTCCAACTTTATCTTGATCGGGTTCCTCGCCGTGTCGACCCCGGCTGCCTTCAGGACACGCGAAATGGAATCCCTCTGCTGGTCGAGCTTCTCCTTCTTGTAACCCGGGGTCTCCGGCCTTTTGTCGTCCAGATACCAGCCTTCTCCGTCCCAGCGCTCGACCGTGCAAGTCGTCGCCTTGTCAATCGCGGAAACTATCGAAGGAATCCCAAACACGACAAAGTGCTCGCCGAAGAGTATGACTTTCCCGTAACCTGCGCCGTGTCCCATTTCATCAACTCAGAGTTGCTTACTTTTCATCGCTTAAAAATAATTCCACGAAAGGCTGAAAAACTGCGTGCGTGTTTTGAGAGTGGGACCATGACGACACTGAGGGAACTGAAAGGAACACACGAACGGATATCTCCGGAGATTGAGGGGCGCCTCAACCAGTTCAAGGAACTTTGGAAAAGGAAGGATGACGAGGCCGTGCTTGAAGAGCTCGTATTCTGCCTCTTGACACCGCAGTCGAAGGCGAGGACATGCTGGGCCGCTGTAGAGAGGATGGTTGAAAAAAATGTTCTTTCGGGGAAGAACAAGGCCGCCATCGAAAAGGAACTGCGCGGGGTGAGGTTCCACAGGAACAAGGCGCGGTACATCGTCGAGGCTCTGGGCAAATTCAGGGAGACAGGGATAAGGAAGATGGTCGGCGAGTTCAAGACGGCGGAGGAGGCCCGTGAATGGGTGGTGAAAAACGTGAAGGGGCTTGGCTACAAGGAGGCGAGCCATTTCCTTAGAAACATCGGCTTCTCAGACGAACTCGCGATACTCGACCGCCACGTCCTGAAGAACCTGAAGGCCCTCGGCGTGATCGAGGAAGTCCCGAAATCGCTGACGAGGAAGAAGTACCTCGAGATCGAGGGCAAGATGAGAGAATTCTCCGAAAAGGCAAAAATAAAGATGGGGCACCTCGACCTGGTTCTCTGGTACAATGAAGCCGGGGAAGTTTTCAAGTAGTCTACTGAATGGCTGTCTGCCCCAACTTGAACAACAAAGCCTTCGCGCCGCCCATCTGGATGATCTTTCCCCTGCATTTCGAGCAGACGGCCGCGGCCTTCTCTATGTCCGCGCGGTAGCTCTTGTACTCCGGGACTTTTTCGATTATCCTGTCCGCGATCGCGGGCAGCTGCTTGGCCGGGATTTCGAAGTTCCCGCAAATCGGGCAGCTCGATAGCTCCTCCACCGCGCTCACGCCCATCGCCGGCCTCTGGAAGCCGGCCGGATGCCGCTTCTTCGCGAGGTGGACCGCGTCGTATGGGCAGACCTCCTCGCAGCTCGCGCAGCTTATGCACTTGTCGTGCATGTACTTGACCGTCCTCTTGTTCCCGCTGTCTATCAGCTCTATCGCGAAAGCTGGGCAGGCCTTCTCGCAGGCGTTGCAGCCCGTGCACTTCTTTTCGTCAAGGTCGGGCAGACCCCTGAATCCTTCCGGTGCCGGCCACTCCTTGAAATCCGCCTTCAACACCGCCGCAATCCCCTTTGCTATCACCTGAGGGCTAGGCGGGCAGCCGGGGACGTAAGCAACGACTGGGACGAATTTATCGGAGGGGTCCATGACGCTGTATGATTTCTGGAAGATCCCGCTAGTGAGGCCGCAAGCACCGATTGAAATCACGACCCTGGGCTCCTTCAATTTCTTGTAGACTTCCTTCAAGTGGTCCATCATCTTCACTGTCACGAGGCCGACGACGATCATCGCGTTTGCCTTTTCAGGCTCGTCCACAACTTTTACATTCATATTCCCGATCCCGTACCTCGAAGCAAGCGCGCTCACGACCTCGATGTCGCAACCGTTGCACGAGCCGACGTTCAGGCGATAGGCGTTTATCTCCACCATTTTCGACCCAACTCCTCCAGGCTGACTTTCGATATCTTCCCTGTCTTTTCGTCCACGATAGTGACCCTGTTCGTGCAAGAGATGCACCTGTCGAGGCTCTCCAATATCGGCGGCAGGTTCTCGACCTTCTCGCCGCGCAGCATCTCCGGGACAGCTCGGACGTTGACGTAGCTGGGCGGCCTCAGCTTGATCCTCTCCGGGTAATTCGTGCCGTTGAGCCTCGCGTAGTATATCAGCTCGCCGCGCGGCGCCTCGACCCTTCCACTCTCCTCGCCCACTGGCGGTTCCCCGACATCCGCCTTGATCTCGCCCTGGGGCATGTTCTCGACGATCTGCCTCAGTATACTTATCGTCTCAGGGATTTCCCTCGCCCGGACCATCGACCTCGCCTGCACATCGCATCCCTTCTCGGTTATCAACTCGAAATCGAGGTCATCGTAGACGAGGTGTGGGTCGTCCCTCCTTATGTCGCTCGCAACGCCGGATCCTCGCAGTATCGGCCCGACGACCGCGAAAGCCCTGGCCTTGTCCCTGGGCAAAATCCCAATCCCTGAAAGCTTCGGGGAATGGACTTCCATGGCCTTGAAAATTTCATCGTTGAGCGCGTTGTATTCGTCGAGCAGCTGGAGCAGGCTCTTCATCACCTGCGGGGAAACGTCGCGCCTCACGCCGCCAATCGCGTTCACGGAGAAGTGCACGCGGTTCCCGCATATCGCCTCGATGATGTCCATCAGCTTCTCCCTCGCGTTCAAGGCAACCATGAAGCGCTCGGTGTCGTGGATCATGTGAAAGAGGAGCGCGAACCACATGTAGTGGCTGTGGAGCCTGTCGAGCTCGAAAACCATGGTCCTGATGTAGTTTGCCCTCGGAGGGGCTTCAAACCCGAAGACGTTCTCGACTGCGAGGCAATAGGCCGTCGAGTGGGCCTGCGAGCAGAGGCCGCACACCCTCTCCGCGAGGAAAACGTCCTGCTTGATTGTCTTCGTGAGCATCAGGGTCTCGATCCCCCTGTGCGTGAAGCCCTGCTCGATCAGAACATCGGTGATCTTCCCGTCCTGGACCCTGACTTCATAAAGTTCTGGCTCGATCACGAGCGGGTGGTAGGGGCCGATCTTGAGGACTTCGGGCATCAGACCATCCTCTCCGCGAGCTGTTGCACGGGGCTCCTGTGGACACCGAGAGAAAGTTCCTTCGGCGGCACCCCGAACGAAAGCGCCAATAGCTCCATCAGGTGGAACACCGGCATTGAATATTTCTTCCCGTATTTCTTGAGCGACATCTGCCCTATCTCCATCTGGACGTTGCATGCGGGGCAGCAGACCACGACTCCTTCAGTCCCCATCTGCTGGTAGGCCTCCATCTTCGGCATAAGGTTGCTATTCATCGAGTACTCCTCGTTGACGTGCGATGTCGGGAAGCCGCAGCATATCTGATCCAGCTTGCTCCTGTTTATCTGGGCTCCTGTGGCCGCGACCAGGTCGGTGAGCTGGTTGGGTTTCCTCCACATGTCCTCGCCCTCGCTTGCCCTGAAAAGGTGACAGCCGTAGTGGACGGCCAGTTTCGCCTTTATAGGATTCTTGACGAGTTTTTTAATCTCGCTCACACCGATGTCGTCGCCCAGGACCTCTACGATGTGCCTGACCTTGTTCTTGCCCTCGTACGTTCTGCCTATCTTGGAGAGCACGCTGTTCACTTCCTTCCTTTGCTCCTTGTCCTCAAGGTCCTCCCTCGCCTCCCAGAGCGTCTCGTAACAGCCGTTGCACAGGACCACCGTGTCGAGGCCCTTCTTCTCGGCTATCGCAAGGTTCCTCGCTGAAATCGCGAGCGCGGTCTTCCTGTCCATGTACCTGCCGACGATCGGGTCGGGACAGCACGAGTATCCTTCCATTTCCACTATTTCCAAACCCAACTTCTCGAAGACCTTCCTTGTCGCTATCTCGACGCTCGGCAGCCTCTGCGGGATCATGCAACCCCAGAAAATGGCGTACTTCTTCATTTCCTCACACCTCTGAGCTTCCTGCGCTCGGGGTCGTAGCCGCCGCGCTGCACGAAACCCGACTGTTCGATCAGCTGGTGAACTTCCTTCATCTGAGATTCTATCGAGTAGCTCAGCGGAGGCTGCGATGCGAGTCCCGCCTCTTCGCGCTTCCTTTGCATCAGCGGCGTGAGGGGTGCCGTGGCGCCGACTGTTGCGATCGATTCGGCGACCGGGGCAACGACGTCCGGCAATCTCTTGAAAGGCTTGGCGAGCGGGAATTTCCCCTCCTCCCAGTCCTTCTTCAGGACGAGGTGCGTCTGGTTGGGGCTGTTCCTGAACCTTGCGCCGACGAGCTCCGCGGCCTCCCTTTCGGCCCATTCGGTGCCCGGGATGATGTCGGCGATGCTGTCGATTTCGGGAGCCTCCTTCGGCAACTTGGTCTTCAGCACCAGAAGCCTTCCGGCGAGGTCAACGTGGTAAAGCAGCTCTATGTCCAGCCCGGAATCGAGGGCGGCGATGATTATGAACCTCACGTCGTTCCTGACTAGGGCGCTCGCGGCGTCCCTGATCCCCTCCGGCTTTATCTCGGCCAAGACTTTCCTTTCCCTCTCTATCTTCGCGCTGAGCAGCATTTCGGACAATGTCTTCTTCAAGAGATCGATTATTTGGTTTTCCTGCATTCACTTCCCTCCCAGGTAAAGTCTTTTCGCGAGCTCCATGGCTTCCGCCCGCGTGCCTACGCGGATGGCCTGCGGCGAGCAGAACCTCGCGCAGTTAGGGCTGCCATCGCAGAAGTTGCACTTGTTGGCGGCGCGCCTGTCCTCCTCGAACCAGGCGGCCATCAGGGGGCAGGCGTACGTGCAAGAGCAGCAGCCTATGCATTTCATCTGGTTCAGGGTGACCCAGCCCGTCTCGTCGTCCTTCGAAATCGCGTCGACCGGACAGGCGTTCAGGCAAACTGGATTGGCGCAGTGCAGGCAGTTGATCGCCTCGCGGTCGAAATTTTTCGGGTCCACGAAAATCCTGATGTGGCTCTTGTCCAACTCCAGGGTTCCAAAATTCCGGTTGGCGCAAGCCATCTCGCAGCACTTGCATCCGGTGCAGCGCTCCGGGTCGTATATCAGGACGCGTTGCTGTGAAATATCTTCGATTTTCATCTTTGTAAGTTACAAACAACTTATTATAACACTTTTGATTGCTTGTCGAGTCGCCCGAGGGGCTGGCTTTTGCTGGGCTGCCGCAACGTTTTAATAGTACGTAGTCACATTACGTATTATGAAAAAAGGGGAAACGATGTGAGGAGACCCTGTGAAAAAACTTGGCGGGAAATCCTTGAATGGGCCTGGGAAAGCGGTGCGGAGGAGTTCACCCACAACACTCTTCTGAGAGAGGGGATCGTCCACTACAAGGGAAACAAAAGAAACCAGACCAACTCGGCCACGTCATCCCTGCGCCAGATGTGGAAGGCGGGTCTCCTGATGCGCCCGGTCGCTGGGAAGGGCCGGAAGGCAAGCATCTACTCCCCCATATCACGCGAGGAGTACAGACAAAAACTGATGCAAGTTCTTTATTTTTGAACCGCGCCGCTCACAATTGCAACCCGAACAACTCGATTGCGTTCTTGGTCGTGGCCTCGGCGACCTCCTCATCTGGGATTCCCTTCAATTTCGAAACGGCCGACAAAGTCTTCAATACGTCGATTGGCCTTGAAACGTGATCGCGATAACGCACGGGCGTGTCCGTCTCGAGCAGAAGACGGTCAAGAGGAACCTCCCTTATCGCCTGCCTGTGATACTCGCTGTACTCCGCCGCCGGCGAGGCAGAAACGTGGCATCCGAGGTCGAGGACGCCCCTGAGGACATCGAGCGGCCCGCTGTACCAGTGAAAAACGATTCTTTTCAACCCTCTCTGCTTGACCATCTCGAAAGCCTCCTTCCAGGCCCACCTCGTGTGCATGATTACTGGCTTTTCGCTCCGCTGCGCAATTTCCAGTATTTTTTCCAGCGCCGAAACCTGCAGGTTCCTGTCCTTGTCGTACTTGAAATCTATCCCGACCTCGCCCAGCGCGACGCACTTCCCAATGTTCTCCTCGATGAATTCGATGTCGCGTGAAAAATCATCTTTCAGGTTCCAAGGATGGAGGCCGAGCGCGGGGAAAACGAAATTTTTGTGCGATGCCGCGAGTTCCAGCGCCCTTTTGTTAGACCCGGTTTCGGAACCGACGGCGATGACTGCGGCCACTCCCGCCTCTCTCGCTTTTCCGAGGTCGTTGTCAATATCCTGGATTCCCTCCAGATGGGCATGGCCGTCTATCACTCTCATGTCTGCGCCCTGGCCAGTCTCTTGTCGAGCTCGATTGGAGAAATGATTTTCTTCGTCTTCTTGTCTATCGCCCGCATTGTGTCCCCGTGGATCGCGTCGATTATCACCAATTCCCCGCCTATCTTCCCGAACTCGACTTTCAGGTCAACCAACTTCAGGCCGATCCTGCCCAAAAATATCCCCAACACCTCGCCGACCCTCTTCGCCTTCCTCTCCATGGTCTCTATCTCCTTCTTGTCGGCGATCTCGATCTTCATTATCGCCGCGTCCGTTATCGGAGGGTCGCCCAGAGCGTCGCTCTTCAAAGTGAACTCCACGACGCCGAGGTCCGACAGCGGGTCGACGAGCCCGCGATACCTGCGCAAAAAGCTCCCGTACGCCAGCTCGCGGTATATCACTTCGAGGTCTATCCTTTCGGCGGGCAGTATCTCGATCTCGTTTTCAGAGACCTTCTTCACATAGTGGGTCTCGACCCTGGATTTTTTCAGGACTTGGAAAATATTGGCGGCCGCGGCAGTGGCGATTTTTCCCTTTCCGGGGGACCTCCCGACCACGAAATCCCCTCCCGGGTCGACCCGGTGGTCTATGTCTCCGAGCACAGTGTCCTTGAAATGGAGGAAGAACTTCTTCTCCTCCTTGACCAGCTTTTTCGTCTTCCCGTCGTATATCACACCCATTCTTATCCAATCAAAAATTGCGCGTTCGAGTTAATTAAACGTGAGGTGTTAGCCGTGCTGCTGCATTTGATTTGATTGATTTTATTCGTCTATTACATACCCAAAAAGATATGCGCTTATAGGCCCGGTCAGTGATAAAGAGTTTTTGCCATATATAAGCAATTCAATTCGATCATTCTCATCCCACCAATTACCGGGTGCTGCGTTGTCAAAGCTAGCCGGAGAAATTACATTATCTACCATGTCAATCGGGTCTGTTGTTGGCCACATTTCAATTAGAATATTATCGTATTTAGTAACACGTCCTAATCTATTTGTTGGGACAAAAATTTTTATATAAATATTATCATTCCAGTCTTCCGAGATATATGTCCCTTTCGCGTAAATCACGCCATCGCACTCTATATTTTCGCCGTAATTTGCTTCGGTCTTTCCGGAGTTTTCCCTGATATTTATCGGCGGCGTGCTCCAACAACCAAAGTTATTTCCCAAATTTTCAACGATTAGCATTTCGATTACCATTGGATTATCTTCATTCAAGATATCTTCCAAGTAGCCACGATCTACATTTACGGTGATCGAAATCTTTCCATTTTTAAAATTGTCTGTAATCCCAAAATCTTTATCATAGATTATTCCATCTGTAGACCCCGATATATGTCCGCTAGGCCGTACTTCTCTCACCAAACCAAAATACGCTGCAATAATTATGACCAAAACTATGGCGGAAATGATAGATATTTTTTTAAACAACAGAAACACCTTTTCTCAACATACTACTGAACTTTGGAAAATGTTCGTCGGGGGCAGGCCGGCGGAGCTCGCGGCCGATGAAAACGGGGGTGCCGCGGAAGCGATGAAAATTACCGTTATAATTATTGATACGATTTTGTGCCCGTCCATCACACATTCCTCCAGATGTTCTTTCGCCCCCCACTGCTTTTAAGTTTTCCTTTTTTGTAAAAAACCCGCCAACATCAACCTTTAAAAGAGATGCGGAATTGTATTCTAGGTGAATAAAATGGAGATGCCTAAATACGTCGGTTCAATGAGGTGGAAGGACTTTCTAAACACCCAGGACTACACCCAGGAAGAGTTGACGCAGATCCTGGACGCGGCCGACGACTTGAAGAAAAAGTTCAAGAACCGCGAGCCGACACCTTACCTCCCCGGAAGGACTCTTTTCATGATATTCTACAACAGGTCGCTGAGGACGAGGAACTCCTTCGAGGCCGGGGTTTACCAGCTCGGCGGACACGCACACTTCCTCAGTCCGCAGGACCTGTACACGCCGACCCTGCCAGAGGACATGGTCCCGTACGCGACAGAGTCGATCGCGGACGTCGCGAGGGTCCTGAGCAGGATGGGCGACGCGATAGCGATCAGGATCTACGGTGACGCCGCGAAGTGGACGATCGGGCGCGGGCACCGAGTCATGCAGGAATTCGCGAAATGGGCCGAGGTGCCTGTCCTGAACATGGAGGACGACCTCTACCACCCGTTCCAGGCGATGGCGGACATCATGGCCGCGCGCGAGGCCGAGCGAAACCTCCAGGGAAAGAAATTCGTCGTGTCTTACGCTTACTCGGGCGGGCTGAAGCCCCTAGCCGTCCCGCAGAGCGAGGTCCTAGTCACGACCCAGTTCGGGATGGACGTCGTCCTGGCGCACCCGAAGGGATTCGAGCTCGAGGACAACGTGATTCAGGCTGCGAAGGAGAACGCAGACAGGTACGGCGGGAGCTTCGAGGTCTCATATGACATGAAGGAGGCTTTCGAAGGCGCGAACTTTGTCTATCCGAAAGCATGGTCACCGAAGCAGTTCATGCCGCCATACAACGCGACAGTCGACAAGGAAAGCGCGACGAAACACCAGGACAAGTACAAGAGTTGGCTCACGGACATGGGGATGATCGACGTCACTGACAAGGCATACTACATGCACTGCGGGCCCGCTGACCGCGGCCAGGAAGTCACTGACGAGGTAATAGATAAGTACAAGTGCTCGCTATACTTCGAAGAGGCAGAGAACAGGCTGCACGCCCAGAAAGCAGTAATGGCCATGTTCATGCCTTGAAAACTAAAAATCTAGACCCTTTCACCATTAACCCGGATAAAAAATAAAATAAAGAAAAAAATTATTGCGTCTTTATTCACGCTTTGCTTCCGAATTTATCCCAGAAAATACCTACTAGGGCGCCCCAAAGCAAAGAAGTGATCAGGCTGATAGCTGCGTATGTTGGATACTGAGCAATCGTGCCGTAGTTGAGAGCAACGCTGAAAACTAGCCACATGACTATCGACAGTATCATTCCTTTCACTATGCTGCTGCCTGGAAGCGATCCGTAGGCTGCCGCATAAATCGCTCCGAATATAAGTCCACTGAAAATCCCGCCGATAATCCCAACAATTGCGAATACTGTCATTGCAAGCCCTGTGCTGCCCAAAGCGCCCATCGTTGCCCAAAAGCCAGGCAATAGTGTTTCTGCCATCGCTGCTATCACTGCAATCAAAATTACTCCTTCGATAACCCCTGCAAGAATTCCTGCTTTGATTCCCTTTCCAAATTCTGCCATAACACACCTCCAAAAATACTGTGAAACGTTTTATAAATACCTCGCCTATATTTAAACTATGGGAGTTGAAGAATGCAAAAAATACTGATACTGTTGGGAATCCTTGCGATAATTGGTGGTGTCGCTCTTTATTTAGTCGCCGACAGATACCCTGTCGAAACCAAGAATTTGCTGGGTTCTACGATAACTGTGCCCAACCCGCACTTGCAAATGGCCGGAGTAATTTCGGGTGCGCTGAGCGCTTTAATGATAATTCTGGGTTTTGCTTTGAAAGAAAAAACCGAAGTTAAGGCGATTTCCGCTGCGCAAAAGGATACAAAAAACGACGAGGTAAATATCATAAAGATCATTATAAAATCGTTTAAATCGCTGATCGAAGATCCCACTTATATTTTAATTTACTCAATTTCCTTTGCAATTTCTCTTATTTTTTACATTTATCTTTGGGTAACATACGGATCTCTTATTCCATGGACTGGAGTTACGACAAGCGCAGAGCTCAAAAGTCTGTTTATTAGTTTGATTATCCCGATTGTGCTCTACTTTGTTGCGCAATCCGTTATCTCGTTGTGGATAACAGCGGCGATAACTTTGAAGGTTAACGCCAAAGAGAAAAATAAAAATATGGGCGCTGGGGCGTGCCTTTCTGAAGGTATTAGGTATTTCCCAAATTTGTTTGTAGCGGGGTTATTGTTGGTGGCAATCGTTGCGGGACCGATATTGATGTCGGCGTTAATTGCGGTAGTTGTTCCTTCACTTTGGGTTTTTGTCGCTCTAATGACAGTAATGTGGATGCTCCCTCTTTTCTACATCGGCGTCAGATTGTCGCTTTTCATTCAAGTCTGTGTACTCGATGAATCGGGACCTGTGGATGGAATAAAAGAATGCTGGCGATTAAGCAAGGGAAATTTCTGGATTATTTTTGTGACAATAATTTTGATATCAGTGCCGGCGTTGATCCTAAACCAGATCCCACAGATAGGCATGATAATCTCCACAATTGTAGTCGGTCCACCAAGCACGATCGCATTGGTCTTGCTATATCTGGGAATTAAAAAAGTAAAACCATCAAAGAGTTAAAGAGAACAAACTGTTTGGGAAATTTCACAATAATCTTTCTATACTCTTCACGTCTGGGCTGATTACAATCGGCTTGTCAGAAATCTTCAGCGCCGTTTTCGTGTCCTTCAACCCGCCGCCCGTTACTTGTAGAACAACGATGTCTGATTTGTCTATAATTCCTTCCGCGACCAGTTTCTCGAGCCCGGCCAACCCTGCCGCCCCGGATGGCTCTGCGAAAACCCCCTCCCGCCTCGCAAGCTTCTTCTCGGCTTCTAGGATCTCGTCGTCTGTGACCGCGATTGCCGTCCCGCCCGACTTCCTGATCGCGTTCAGGGCCGTGTCCGCATCCCATGGGAATGGATCGACAAGCCCGCCCGCAATAGTCTGCGGGTTCGGCCAAGTCTCGATTTTCTCTACCGGAATATTTTCCCTCACGGCTTTTGCAATCGGCGCGCAACCGGTTGCCTGAACGGCGACAATCTTCGGGACTTTTTCAACCAAGCCCATCTGCTCAAACTCGAAGTAACCTTTCGCGCACCCAGACAGCAGTGTCCCCGCGCCGACCGTGATGACCACCCAATCGGGCACCTTCCACTTGAGCTGCTCGCACACCTCGTAAGAAATAGTCTTCGCGCCCTCCCAGTGGTAGGGGTTGAAAGCGCCTGCGCTCGGCAGAGGGCTCCATCCGAACTTCTTCCACCCGGCGAGCATCAACTCGTAAGTCGGGTCACCCTTCTCCTTCCCGAGGACCTTGACGACCTTCGCGCCGTGCATCGAGATCTGAGCGACCTTGCTCTCCGGAGCCTTCGCCGGGACAAAAGCGTAACACTTGAGGCCGGCCTTCGCAGCGTAAGCCGCCAGCGCCACCGCCGCGTTCCCGCTGGACGCCGTCACCACGACCTTCGCCCCGAACTCCACAGCCTTCGAAACGCCGACGCTCATCATCCTGTCCTTGAAGGAGGATGTCGGGTTCCTAGTCTCATCCTTCAGATAAAGAGTCTTCAGCCCGATTTCCTTTCCAATGTTCTCCGCACGGATGACCGGTGTGCCGCCCTCGCCAAGACTAACAATATTTTTCCTTTCGGCAATGGGCAGTAACTCCTGATATTTCCAGACGCCGCCATCCCGTTTCTCAAGGCTTTTCCTAGTGACCTTCTTCGAAATCCCCCCGTAATCATAAACGACCTCTATCTTCCCCCCGCACTTCTCGCAAACGTAAAGTCCCTTCTTCGGGGGGTGCTCGTGGCCACATTTCAAACAGCGGAGCGCAAGCACGAACAGAAAAACAGCCCCTTCACGCGGTAAGTTTCAAGCGTTCGAAAATGTCATTCAAAACGTTCGTGTGATCCTTCGCGATCTCTATTCCATCCGGGTATTTTATCGCATATATGACCTTTGCCTTCATGACAGTCGAGATCACGACGCCCATCGTCCCGAGCAGGAGCCTGACGACGGCCGTCCCGCCGGTGTAGTTTATCACGAGCTCGTCCGTCTTTGGGTTCAGCTTGCCAATGATCTCCCCAAGGATGTCTCCTACGGATTGGGGATCGAAAACGTCACAAATATGATATTTCACGTCGACGCCAGTTTCCTTCGCGACCTCGTTGATGACCTCTTCGTTCGTCCTGTTCATGCCAGCTTTCTTAGCCACGTACTTCAGCTGATAATCGGAACAGATTATGTGCGATATGTTCGGCCTCTCTTTTTCAAGCACCATCAGCACGGTCGTCGGTGATTCGCCCAATCCCTGGATAGCCACTCTCATATCATTCACTTGATTTCAGCAACGGCCCTATAAATAATTAGTTTTCCGCGGGGCGTCGCCGGTTTTTACCCTGCCGACCCCGACAAAACCAACCGCCACCAAAATCATTTAAATCCTTGAGCGTTAGTTCAGCTGAGAGTGACAAGATGCTGGCCCAAACTACGATCGATCTACTAATCGAGATTTTCCTGATGGTGGTAATAGTGGTCCTGCTAGGCTGGATGCTCATGGGGAAGGGCGGAGTCGTCCAGCGCAGGAAACTCGAGCGAGAGCTCGAGGAACTGAAGATGAAGATGCAAAGGTCGGCTTCGTGGAAGGGCGTTGTGACCGAGAGCGAGCCACGGACCCACCCCGGCCTTTTCGATTTCGTCAGGGACCTAGAAACATTGCGGTGCGCGCTTGCCGGCTCCAGGATATGCCAGCGCTCCCTTTACAAGAAGTACAGGCTTTCGCCCGGGCCCGAACTGCTGAAAAAGATCCTCGCTCAGTCAAAGATCGACCCGACGACCAAGGAGAGGCTCGCGGACGAGTTCCTTGTCGGAGAGGTGGGCCGCGGCCTCATGAAAAGTCTCAACGCCGGGACGACGATAGAAAGGGCCTCTGCCGAGGTTGGAGTTCCGATGATCGTCGCGAAGGGGCAGATAAGCAGGCTTCAGGTCCTCGGCTACATGGACAACAGGCTGAAACCAACAGAAATGGGCCTACGGTCTCTGGGTTAATCAGTCTAAAATTTTCTCTGATGCTCGTTTCACTTTGGCCATGTTTTTGGGATCGGTCAAAACCCTCAAAAGATACCTGGGCGCCTGCCTTCGTTTCAGGGCCAGGGCGAGCGGCGAAACGTCGGACAGCTTGCGGACATTTCCGATCGCCAGGACCGGCATCTCGACCTTCTCCAGCCGGGGCTCGGAAATGAGTATGTCGACTATCGGGACGTCCAAAAGGACCTGCCCCCTTTCCAGCCCGGACGCCTCGGCTATCTCATCCTGGGTCTTGCGGATGTCGCCCCATTTCCCAAAGTTCTTCATGTATTTCCCCTTCTGCACCTTCGAAAGATCCCTCTTCGCCTCGACGTAAGCTGGCTTGAAAAGCCGCCTGTACTTCAGCCTCAGCACAAGCTCCGCCGGATAACCGCCCAAGCCGCTCAGGTTTTCAATAAGCTGTGAATCGTTCATGAAGAATAATTTTTTGGCCTCCTCTGGGCCGCCCATCTCCAGCGCCCGGTCAACAGCATTCTCCAGCATTATCTCCGCGACTCGGACCGTGTGGTGGTAATAAACCGACGTGTACATGAGGCCGCGGGCGGTGATCAGCCCCTCGACAGCCTCGACGCCTTTCCCAAGGATGTGCAAACTGCCTTTGTGGACCACCAAAGTCCTCATCAAGCGGTCGACGTCTATCATCCCCAGCGCAACTCCCGTGTAATGGGAATCGCGAAGCAGGTAATCCATCTGGTCGACGTCAACCTCGCTGTGTAGGAGCTCGCCGAGGTATTTCCTGCGGTGCTTCCCAACCAATATCTGGGAAACCTCGTCCGCGGGCACGCCCCACTTCCTGAGGACCTGATATGCACGGGGTATTTTCAGCTTGATATTTTTCTCCAGCTCGGAGCCCAGGTTCAAATTCCCCTGTATGATTTCGCCTGTGATCTCCATGTGGTCCTTCTTCAGAAAGTCAACCATGAGGTGCTCGAGCGTGTGGGAGTATGGCGCATGGCCGACGTCGTGCAGGAGAGCCGCCGACTGCAAAAGATTCCCGTCCTTCTTGTCCAGGCCGAGGTTGTTGGAAACCTTCCAGGCGAGGTGCGAGACCCCTATGGCGTGCTCGAATCGCGAGTGGTTGGCGCCGGGGAAGGCTATGTTCGCCAGCCCAAGCTGGCGTATGCCGCGCAGCCTCTGGACCTCGACGGTGTCTATCAGATCAAGAACTATCCCGCTGAGGACCATGCTTCCGTGGACGGGGTCGTGAATGGTCTTCTCTTCAGGCATTCGTCACCATCGATGAATCGGGGGGGCCTTGTAAAAAGCTATGGAATTCTAGGGCTCAAAAAGCGAGTTTCACTTTTTAGATTTCAGTTTTTTTGACCCGATTGAAATTTGTCTCCACAAGAACACCAGCAGAACGATCGCCATACCTATCGCTGCGATTATGATCACGTTGATCGGCAGGGTCGCCCCAAAGGGCTGCGTCGGCAGGGTGGTGATGGTTATCGTGTGCGGTGAAAAAGTCGGTATAGAAACCAATACTTGGATCCCCCTGTTCCCTGAAACCAACAGATATTCCGGAACGTTCTCGTTCGTGGGATCAAGTATGTCCTCATAGTCATCCGCCTGGCCGATCTCCTGGTTGTCGTAAAGGACCCTGACTTCGCCCAGGTTCAAAACGGGTATCGTCGCATTGTCGACGTTCAAAACTATTGTCTTGCCGTTTTCCACATCAGAACTCACGGTCACGTCGACCTTCGCGCTGGAATCGACCCTTACTGAGATGGAAACGTCCCCGTGCTGGAAAGCCGTTTGGAAATTCTCCGCGAGGCCCGTCCTTATCTCTATGACTGCGCCCAAGTTGCCCACCGCGAACGCATTCTCGAAATCCTGCATTTGCTCGTTATCCAGCAAAATGTCGAGCTCGAGATTCGAGTTTACGAAATTCTCTCTCAGGTTCTCAAGGGTTTCTGCGACTTCCTGGACCACCACAGTGACTCCGGCGGTTGCCGTTGATGGAGAATATAAATTGTCGCCGGCAAATGCGGCCGTTATCGTGAGCTGGGTGGTACCAGCGACGGCCGGGGCAGTGAAAATGACCGTGGCTTGTCCGGAGTTGTCCGTTGTAGAACTCGCTTGGCTAAAGCTCCCTGAAGCGACACTCCATGTTATCGTCTTCCCGGAGAGTGTCGTGCTGCCCGTGATCAGGGTCGCGGTCAGTTCAAGCGTGTTTTCCGAACCTATCACGGATGAAGACTGTGAAATCGTCAACGAAGTCGAAGGCGAGCCGACTGCCCCTGTGAAGCGATCGACAGCTCTCCACGCCATCGAAAACGAGACCGTTCCGGACGAAGTAGCCTGGCTCGAGCCGTAGCTGCTGTCGCCGCTGAAAGACGCAGTTATGGTGACGTTTTCCGTTGCGGTCACGCTTGGCGCCGTGAAAGTGACAGATATTTGCCCTGAATTATCCGTCGTCCCGCTCGCCGCCGACAGGTTGCCCGACGTCGCCGACCAAGAGATCGTCTTTGATGAAATGGCGTTGCTCGAGTTGTCCCTCAGAGTGGCCGTCAGCGTCACAGTACCCCTGGATTCAAGACTGAAGCTAGAGGGGCTTATCGAAAGCGATGTCGAGGTGGTGCTGCCGCCTCCGGGTGGCGGAGAAGATGGTGCCGAGGGTGTTGTGATCGTCCCGCTCCAGCCCTCGGCAAGACTCCATCCGGTGCTCGTGACAACAGTCTCGCCGAAACCATCGACTGCGCCCCAGGCGGGTTCGGTCATCCCTATCGTTCCGTTCCAATTCTCGACACCAGACCAAGCCGACGAGGTGTTGATCGAAGCCGTCCAACCATCAACCCCGCTCCACGACGCATTTGCGCTGACCGCCGACTCCCAAGTCTCTGAATGTTTCCAGCCGGGCTCCTCGGATCCAACCGTGGCCGTTGGTTCCGGAGATGTGAAAATGCGGAGCAACCGCCAAACGCCGTTATTGAAACCGCCATCGTAACCTCCCAACAACCAGACTTTGTTATCGTGAACGATCGTCGCCTGGTCGTAACGCGGGGTCCAACCGGGGGTGATCATCACCTGAGTCCAGTTCTGTCCGTCTGAAGAGTACCAAATGTTCTCACCGTACTCGTCCCACAACTCCCCATTCCCTGCCATCACCCACATCAAGTTGTCAAAACCCACCGAGGAATGATACCTCTTCGGAGCCCATGCCGCGGCGGTTGTTGCTTGCGTCCAGTTCTCACCGTCGCTCGAGTACCAGACATCGTTCTTGTAAACGCCATTGCTGTAACCTCCCAGTACCCACATGTTGTCGCCGAACGCAAGGGATGTTTGGCCGTGGCGGGCGCTCCAATTCGCGGCCGTGGTAGCTTGCGTCCAGTTCTCACCGTCAGAAGTATACCAAACATCGCTCTTGTACGCGCCGTCAAAACCCCCTATTACCCAAATCTTGTTGTCGAAGACTACTGACGTGTGGCCCCACCTAGAAGTCCAGCCCGGCGACGCCGTGGCCTGCGTCCAGTTCTCGCCGTCCGTGGAATACCAGACGCTTGAGTCCGATCCGCCGATCACCCACATTTTGTTGTCGAACACCACTGAGGTGTGGTCTCTTCGCGGGCTCCAGTTTGCGTCGCTCGTGGCCTGCGTCCAGTTCTCGCCGTCCGTGGAATACCAGACATCGTCATCGTTGGCGATGCCGTTGTAACCGCCGAGCACCCACATCTTTCCATCGTAAGATAGGGCCGTGTGGCCGAGCCGCCCCGCCCAGCTTGCGGAAGCCGTGGCTTGCGAGTCGACGTACGGCAAAATAGTGTTGCTCCAATTGCTGTTGCTGCCGGCGCTGGTGTTGCCATAGTAAACGTAGACGTCGCTGTCAAAGCTTTTCCGCAACACCCAAACGATTGCTTCGTTTTCCGTGAAATTTTCAATCCAATAATTCAGTTCCCCCGCGGTTTCGTTTTCAATGAAACGCAGGTCGCGGTAGTCCGCCTGCATTCTTGCGTTGTAGGGAACCACTAACTGCAAATGGTAGTTCTCGGGGTGTGTGCCAGAGATGATGACCGGCAAGCGGTATTCCCAGCTATTGTCCCACCAGTATGAGTTGTCATACCCGGCGGCCCCGCCGAGAGGCACGAATCGGACTATCATGAAAAATATCAAGCCAGCGACAAAGAACTTTCCACAACTGCATTTCTCAAACAATCACTCATCCCCAAACAGAATAGGATATGCTCCAGTTGAAAGACTGGCCGGCCCTGACAACCCACCCGTTACCGTTGTTGTCGAAAAGTGCGTTCACATGAATACCGCCATTAGTCTGGTAATAGTTGTCGTTTTCAAACACGTACTCGACCAAATCAGTCGAGTTATCCGAATAAGTTATCTCGCCGGTCAGTAAAATTTGTATCTTGATGTTTTCCTTGCAAGCGTATGCCATTGGCTGCGGAACATCGTTCTCGGCGTCGCCCTCGACAGCGACCAAAATGTCAAAGAGGGTCTCGTACTCCACGGTGAGAGTTCCATCCGGCCCGGGGATGGAATCAATCCAATACGTGCCGTTGTCGACATAGTTCGCGAGGTTTTCATATATGTTGTAACCGGAACCGTAACGCATCAGATAAATGCCAGCGATCCTTGAGCTGTTTCCGAACACTCCTTCCGTCATCTCCCCTGGAACTACTCCCGCCCAGACGGATGAAACCCTCCACTGAGACGCCGATGTGTTAACAATCTGGCCAAGCAGTACCGGTGTCGCCACGACGATTGCCACGATGACGGCAATTGCCACTAGCCAATGGATGTTGCCTTTCATCTGCCTCTAAAAAATTTGAACCCAAAACGTAAAAACGTTCCGTAAAAACTACTATGATGTGGGCGATTTGGTGTCTCAGGCCCAGAACCTGCGAGTCCTTGCGTAAATCCTCTCTGCACGCAAGATTTCGCGGTAAAAATCGTTCTCTTCCCGGTAGTCCTTTGACAAAATCCTGATCGCGGTCTTTGGCCCTATCCCGCGCCCTGCCAGCGCCACTACCGCCCGCCTCCCGTGCGTCAAAATCAGGTCTGCTACCTGGTAAAAGCGCTCGACTTTCTTACTCTCGTTGACATTGAGCCTCTCTCGCCTCGAGTATTTCCTTATCAAACGCAAAATCTCATCCGCTTCTCGCGGCAAAATCGTCAGCAGGCCTGCGCCGCATTTCTTGCACGACATTTTTCCTGGCAACCTTGCCAGCCTAGTCGATGACGTCCAATCGTTGCAGTTCAAACAGTGCAGCTTCACTGGGTACCTTTCAAGTCTGGACTTCACCGCGAGCAGAATCTCCCTCTCGGCCCTCCTGGGAACGACGAGCTCCCCGCTGGCGAGCTGGTTCAGCAACGGCCAGGCGAGAACCGTGGGCTCCGCGAGATCGACAGTCCGGATCGATATCAGCCCGCTTTGGATTTCATTCAATATCTCAACCGTCCGCGCGACATCCAATTTTTCAAGCAACACCTCCCGGAAAGTTTCATGGAATATCAGTGTGCCCTTAAAATACTCGGTCATGCGCCGAATGCTCACCCTGCTCAGGTCCGCGTCCTTCCTGATTGCCCCGAACCTCTTCGCCACCTGCATGAGGCGCCACTGGAACATCGAGCTGTGCTTGAGCGTGAGGTCCAGGACGGATTCGAGATGCTTGGGCTGCATCTCTTTCAAAGTTTTCACTATCAACTCGGGCCTCGCCCGCTCCGGAAACCCAAACGCTATCCGATAGGGGTCGCTCCTCACCTGGACGCTCGAGCCCAACCTCGCCGAGAGCAGCTCGGCAAGCATCCATGCCAATGTCTGGTTCACGAGGCTCCCGAAGCATGCATGCATGACCACGTAATCGCCGCTCGACTCCAATATCAACGCTCTTTTTGACGGGACGGGGACGCTTGAATTGACGAGCTCTGAGACCTCGTCGACGAGCCAGGATGCCGCCTCTTTTTTTACCGGGTATTCTTTTTCTAACTCTGCGATTATTTCACTTGTTCCTTTTTTTGATATCAAATCGTTTTCGATTTTTCCCCTTATGCCGCCGACCTCCTGCGCGACCTCGAACGGGACTGGTATCATCTCGCCCTCCCAGATCGGGACTGCGCCCATCGGGTCGTCTGACTGCTCAACGAGGATCATGCCAGACTCGTGGTCGACTTCAACAACTTTCCAAGTCTCGCCCCTGCAGATGAAAGTCGTCTCCGGCTGGGCGTAAGCCGCGACGAACTCCTCGTCCAAGGAACCTATGCTTTTCCTGGAAGCCAGGTCTCGGATCCTGTATTTCTTCGTGTCAGGGATAACGGAAAGATTCGTGAAGTAGTAAAGGAAACCGGGCTTCCTGGTCTTGAATTTCCCGTCTATCTTGGCCAAAAGTCCCTGTGATTTCAACTGGTCCAAAACTCCCTCCAAGGTTTCCTCGTTCAGATTTCTGAAAGGATAGGCGCGCCTGATCAACGCCAGGGCCTCGCTTTGGCTGACCCACCCCTTGTCCAATGATATCCCGACGAGCTGGTGGGCGAGCACGTCCAACGCCGATTCGTGGATTTTCCCCTTTTCCAGCTGCCCGGCGACCGCTCTCCTCGCGATGACGATCGATTCTGCTACATCGTCTGGGGATGTCGCGATTATGTTGCCTACTGAGACCCTGCCGACCCTGTGCCCGGACCTCCCAACGCGTTGGACCAGCCGTACGACCTGCTTTGGGGATGAATATTGGACGACCAAGGAAACCCGCCCGACGTCTATGCCCAGCTCCATCGAGGACGTGCATATCAGATTCTTCATCTTCCCGTCCCTGAATTTTATCTCGGCTTCTATCCGCGCATCCCTTGAGAGTGAACCGTGATGGACCGCTATTGGGAGATCGGGCTGCCAAAGCCTGAGTTTTGAACCGAGCATCTCGGCAGCCTCACGAGTGTTCACGAAAGTCAGCACCGAGTCGTTAGATTCGATCAGCTCTTTCATTCTCCGGATTCTCGCCATCATCGTGGGCTCGACCATGAGCTTTTCAGAGGGCTCGACGTCATTTGAGATCGGCATTGGGCTCTCAACTTCTATCTTCATCGATTTTTCCGCGGAGACGTCCAAAATTTCGATATCGCGGTTCGTTCCAGCCAGGAACGCGGCCGTCTCATCAGGGGAGCCGACCGTCGCCGAAAGGCCGACAATCTGGAAATCTCCCGAAAGCCCCCTCAGTCTCTCCAACCCCAGCGCGAGCTGAACCCCGCGCTTGTCCTCTGCGAGCTCGTGAACCTCGTCCACGATAACCCACCGCACGCTCCTCAAATGTTCTCGGATTACCTTTCCCGTCAGGACCGCCTGGAGCGTCTCTGGAGTGGTGATCAGCATGTCCGGCGGCGACCTTGCCTGCTTCTGGCGCTCCGCGGCCGGGGTGTCGCCGTGCCTGACCGCGATTTTTATTCCCAGATTCTCACCCATCTTTTCCAGCCTGTTCATCATGTCGCGGTTGAGCGCTCGCAGCGGGGCGATGTACAATATGCCGATCGCTCCGTGGCCTTTTTCCAGATAGGAGCTGAAAACCGGAAAAATCGCCGCCTCGGTCTTCCCTGTGCCGGTCGGCGCCATAAGAAGGACGTTCTTTCCATCCAAGATTTTCGGTATGGCGACCTTCTGCGGGCCTGTCGGTTCGGATATCCCGAACTCCTTGATTTCCTTGCGCAGCTTCTCGGCCAAGAGTTCGAAGACGCTCATGTTCAACACCGAAATTAAGTTCTTATTACGGCGGGTAAATCAATTTTGGGTATAATTTGAGGATAGGTGATGGCTTGAGGCTTCCGGAGGAATTGAGGCCAACCCTCCAAAAACCGATGGGAAAGCTATTCAAAAATACCGAAAAATTCATTGAATTTTTCAATAAAAAGAAACCTGCGATGCTGGTCACGATAGGCGACGTCGTGACCGCCAACGTTCTTGGTTCTGGGATAAAACCGGACCTGGCGGTCGTGGATTTCATCGCGATGAGGTCTGAAACGTCCGATGATTTGCGCGGCAGGATTTCAAAGTTCAACGTTCGCGAGGTGAAAGTGAAAAATCCTGCGGGGACGATAACGCCGGGGCTCTGGGAAACTTTTGAAAAAATAAAGCTGCCTGCAAAAATCATCGTGGATGGGGAGGAGGACCTTGCGACACTGCCGGCCGTGCTGCTGCTGCCGCTTGGGACTGTCGTGGTTTACGGGCAGCCAAATGAAGGGTTGGTTGTGATCGAGATCACCGCGGAAAAAAGGCGCGAATTTAGTGATATTTTGAAAAGGTTTGAAAAAATTTGAAAATGTGCCTTTGATGACGACAAAATTGATTCTCGCTTCTTCTTTGGCTGTTCTTTTCATTTTAGCTGCTCCCGTTGCAAACGCCCAACTCGATGATGATGAGGACACGGTCACGCCGATCGGCTATGCGATCGGATTCTTTGCTTCTTTTCTCGCAGTCATGCTCTCGGCCGTTGCGGTCGTGCAGCTCACTGTGTACCCGAACACCTTTTGGCCTTTGAACTTCATGGCGTTTATCATGCTCATGATAAGCTTCAGCCTGGGTTTGAATTCCAGGGGGCCCCTATTCTGGGCCACGGTATTTTCTACCGTAATCGTGGCGATAATCATCGTCGCGACGATTTTCTCCAGAAACGTGGTCAAAAAAGTTGTATGGGGTTGATTTTTATTGTAATATCGAACATATTTGGAGGAGAACATGAAGGTAGAAATCGTTCAAAAAAATGAAAACCCGCTGCTGAAAAGGACGGAGCTAAAGTTCAATGTAACCCACGAAAGCTCGCCCACCCCTAAGAGGGTCGAGGTGAAAGCGGGGATAGCGTCGGAGCTCAACGTCCCGGAAGAGTTGGTGGTAATCGAGAAGATTTCAAGCTTGCACGGGAAGAACGAGTCCTCCGGAATAGCGCGAGTTTACGCGACCAAGGAAAGTCTTGAATCGATGGAGCCCCAATATCTCATCAAGCGCGGTGCTCCGAAGGAAGAGAAAGCCGAGAAGCCCGCCGAGAAGAAACCAGAGGAAGCTGAGAAACCGGCTGAAAAAGCCCCTGAGAAGCCGAAGGAAGGATGAAAATGGTCGAAAAAGTCAAAGCACACAAATCGAAAATTTACAATGTCGAGGGGGGCGCGATAAAAAGGTTGAAACAGAACTGCCCGCGTTGCGGCCCCGGCGTCTTCCTTGCCGACCATGAAAATCGCCTTTCTTGCGGGCGATGCGGGTACACCGAGTTCAAAAAGTAAGCCTGATTTGCTGCCCCACGACTTCGCGCGCCGATTTCTCTATTTCAGCGATTCCTTTTTCGCTCTCTTGCTTCAAAACCATGGATTTTTGAATTGACTCCTCAATCTTCGTCTGCGTGTCCTTCAAAGCCGAGCGATTTCTCTCCATCTTTCTTTCCAACTCGGCCATTTGCTTTGAAATCGTGAATTTGCTTTTCTCGCTGGACAAAGAAGCCAGTTTTTCTCGCAGCGCTTCCAAGCTTCTTTTTGCCTCCTCAAGCTCATTTCCTTCGATTATTTCTGTCAGGATCTCTTCTCTCTTCGTCCTTTCCCGATCGTTCAAGCTAATCCCCCCGCTGTTTATTGACTTCAGCACTTGCTTGAACAATTTCTTGGCGTCGGCGATTTTTTGGTCAGACATCACCACGGCCACCGGGTCGTGCAGGCACGGCTGCAGGACCTTCGCTAGATCCCTGTCTACCGCCACCCTCCCGTCCACAATCAGCTTTTCCATCTTCCTCAGGGGCCTGTCCAACCCCGAAAATGTGCTTGAAATCGAGTTCTTCACGTGGCTTTTCTCCAGCTCGATCTTTTGGATCTCCCTCTCGATATTCTCAACCCGTTTGAACTCCTCGCCCTCGGCAAGCTTCTTCATGTGCGCGGAATCTTCAGCCAGGGCTTTCTCAAGCGCGCCCTTTTGCTCTTCGAGCGCTTTTATCTTTTTATCAAGTTCCGGTATCTGCTGCCGCAACTCGATTTGAATCTGGACTCTTGAAAGAAGCGTTACGAATTTCCCAATTTTTTCCAATGAAGTTTGAATGTGGTTGCGGGCATCCTTGATGAATGACTGCAACTGTTGGACATGGAATTGGATTGACTTTATCTGCGCGCCGAACACCACGCCAACTTGACGCCCCTGGGTCGTGATCGTCTGAGTGGTGAAATTAACAAACTTTGCCAGATCCAGGTCGAGCTCCGAGAGGTTCTCCGCGGAAATTTGCCTCTGCGGGTTGAAATCCGAAAGAGCCCTGTTCATCTTGTCAATGAACAATTTCCTGGCCTCGGTGGCCATCTTGTAAAGATTGGGATGGATCTCTTCCGTCGGTTCTGTGGCCGATAGCGTTTTCAGGTCGTCCAATATAATTTTTTTCTCCTCGACCATTTTATCGAACAAAGAATTGAGCTTTGGACGCACACTTTCAATTTCATTTTGCTTGAGTTTATCGACTTTTTCTCGCAGGACTTCCAAAGACAGGTTTTCCACCGCTGGCTCGGCCGGCTGCTTTGGCTTAAATATCTTTTTGAAGAACATCCTTCACCTCATAGACGATATGCGCCGTTGCTTAAATTCAGTTTGCTTAGAAAAATTCACCGCGTATGAACTTCTTCGTGCGTTTGTCCTTCGGGTGGCTGAAAATTTCTTTCGTCGTTCCTATATCTATCAACTCGCCGTCCAAGATACACGCCACTCTGTCGGCAATCCTGTGCGCGTGAAAGAGGTTGTGGGTCGCGACCACCACTGTGGTTTTCCCCTTCAGATTGCGGATGAGATCCTCCACAACCGAGATGTTTGCCGGATCAAGGTTTGCCGTCGGCTCGTCCAATAAAAGCAGCTCGGGCTCGGTCACGAGCGCCCGCGCCAACGCCACGCGCTGCTGCTCCCCACCGGATAACTTCTTGGCTTTTCGCTTTCCGAACCCGCCCAAATTGACCGATTCGAGGGCTCTCTCGGTTCTTTTTTTGACTTCATCTTTCGAGTACCCGCGTATCTTCAGCCCGTAAGCAACGTTATCAAAAACCGTTTTTCTGAAAAGGGCCGTCTGCTGGAACGCCATCGTAACTCTTTTCCTATAATTAACATCGTCATAAACTTTCAACACTTTATTCTCATGTACTATTTCGCCATTTGACGAGTTTTCGAGGAGCGCCATTATCCTGAGAAGCGTTGTCTTGCCCGCGCCGTTTGGTCCTATTATACACAATATCTCGCCTTTTTTCACGTCAAAGCTTGTGTTTCGCAGGACAGTTTTTTCATCGTATTTTTTACCGATTTTTTTCAATTTCAAAATCGTGGCCATCTAGTCCCTCCTCAACATGTTCGCCAATAGCGTAAGAGAAAAAACTATGGCAAGCAGCACGATTGCCAACTGGACAGACAGCTCCCATTCGCCACGGTTGTATTCAAGTGCGATCTGGGTTGTCATGACTCGGGTGTATCCTCTAAGGCTTGCGCCAACCATCAGCGCAACCCCCAATTCCCCGATGGCCCGATTGAATGCAGCAATCCCCGCCAAAATCGTTCCTTTTCTGGCCTCGCTCAGCACCGCGAGCTTTGCCTGACCATCGGAAGCACCAAGTGTTTTTGCGAGATCCCTTATGCTAGGGTCGACGGATTCGATTGCGCTCGTCAATAGGCTAACAAGAATCGGCGTAACGAGAAGCGCCTGACCGATTATTATTGCCGTTGGAGTATAGAGGAGCCCAAGTGAACCGAGCGCCCCGGCGTTCGAGAAAAGTGCGACTAGGATTATTCCGAGCGCGACGGTTGGAAAGCCAATAAACGCGTTAAAAATGCTTATGATGATATTTCTCCCCCTGAAATTTCGCAACCCAAGAAAGAGCGAAATCGGCAAGCACCAGGTGAGAGAGAACAGTAGCGCCGCTCCCGATATCCAGATCGACCTCAGAACCACTTCGATGAGTTGTTCGCTCATTGGTACAACTGCTCTTGCCCGAGTCTATATTGCTGCGGGCATTCTGAGTTCTCAAAAAATGCTGTATCGCGTATCCAAGTCGCGATTTCGGAATCGGCATTCTCCTTCAGGAGTTGAACTGCCGGGTTGAAGAGCGGGGCACCGTATTCTGCGACGCCGAAATTGCCGATGAAACTTTGCCCGTTGTCTGAAATCAGGTATTCTATGAAGTCGATGGCTCCTTGGAAATCGACGTTCTCGCGGTTGTCGACTGGGTTGGCTGCCATCACGCTGTACACGTTTAGAAGGTCTTTGCCGCTTGAAACGAACGTTTTGAGATTGATCAGGTTGTCATTGAAGTATTTCAGGTATGTTCCAGTATCGGTGATTGTGTATCCTCTGTGCTCGTTCGCCACCACCAGTGTAGCTCCCATTCCCTGGCCAGTCGCCGTGAACCAGTTCTCCTCATAAAGCGCCGTGAAATCAGGGAATCCGACTGACTTCCAGAGAGCTTTTTCCTTGGTGTTCGTGCCGGAGTTGTCGTCCCTGGAGACCCACTCCGCTTTCGTTTCGGCTATTTTCTGAAGCGCTGCAATTGTCGATAGGTTCTCGATTCCAGCGGGGTCTTCGTCCGGACCGATTATCGCGAAAAAATTGTATGCTATTATTTTCCTTGCGCCTCCAGAGTTGTCCGTCAGGAACAGGTTTTCAAGCGTGGGGGAGTGCACGAAAGTCACGTCAACGTCCCCGCTCCCCGCCTGATCTAGAGCCGGCCCTGTGCCTAGCGATATCACATCCAGCCGCACTCCGTAATTATTGAGGTACTCGTCGGCGATGTTGTCCAAAAGGCCCGTGTCAAAAAGGCTAGTCGTCGTCGAGACTTTCAGCCTAGGCACGGTCCTTCCAGAGAGTTCAATCGCTGCCACGGCTGAAACTCCCGCGATTACCAGGACGACCAGAATCAACGCCAGCTTGTTCATCCAATCGATTAAGTTTAACAAAATGGGTTAATAAGTTTACAGATAGTAAACAAACACGTTTAACAAAAGGGACCTAATATTCGTTTGGCTGACTGAAACCCTTTTTACCAAAAACAGGTCTGAGATATGGTAAACATGCTGTGTTTGGGAATAGAAGGAACTGCGCACACATTCGGTGTCGGCATAGTCAAATCAGACGGGAAAATCCTTTCAAACTTCTCGAAAACATACGTTCCGGAAAAAGGGGGAATCCACCCGAGGGACGCTTCGCAGTTCCACGCAGCAAACGCGCGGGCTGTCCTTGACGAGGCGCTCACGCAGGCAAATGTCGAATTAAAGGACATAGACCTCGTCGCATTTTCACAGGGACCTGGCCTCGGGCCCGTCCTCAGGACCGCTTCAACCGCGGCGCGGGCGCTCGCTATCAGCCTTGACGTCCCGATAATCGGCGTGAACCACTGCATCGCGCACATCGAAATCGGAAGACTGACTGAAAATACGAAGGACCCAGTCACACTCTACGTGAGCGGCGGGAACACCCAGGTCATCGCGTTCGACACCGGAAAGTACAGGGTCTTCGGTGAAACGCTTGACATCCCGATCGGCAACTGCCTCGACGTTTTCGCGCGCGAAGCTGGGATACCGCATCCCGGCGGCCCGAAGATCGAGCGCCTTGCGAAGGAAGGCAAAAAATACATCCCTCTGCCCTATGTCGTGAAGGGGATGGACCTCTCGTTTTCCGGGCTTATGACCGAGGCCGTTCGCATGACGAGATTAAAAAAGGATTTGCGCGACGTCGCCTTCAGCTTGCAGGAAACTGCATTCGCGGCATTGGTGGAGGTCACGGAAAGAGCCCTCGCACATACAGAGAAAAAAGAGGTCATGCTTACAGGTGGGGTCGCTGCCAACACACGGCTGAGGGAAATGCTGCAAGTCATGGCGAAGGGGCAGGGTGCGAAGTTCTTCGTCCCGCCTATGGAGCTCTGCGGGGACCAGGGCGCGATGATCGGCTGGACCGGAATCCTAGCATACAAAAGTGGCTCCAAGCAAAAAATGGACGAGACTCAAGCGAGGCAGAGGTGGCGGACGGACGAGGTGGAAGTCACCTGGAGGGAAAAATGATGTTGATGAAAAAAGGAGCCGAAGCGAGCCTCTACCTCGAGCCTTTCGAAAATGTCCTCCACACAGCCGGCGGCGGAAAGGTCGTTATCAAGGAGAGGATACCGAAAGAGTATCGCATAAAGGAGATCGACGAAAAACTCCGACTTTCGAGGACCTCTCTCGAAACGAAGCTGATTTCAGACGCTAAGAGGGCGGGTGTGAAAACTCCGGCGATATACGCGGTCGATCTCGGGAAAATGAGGATAGTGATGGAGTTCATCGACGGACCGCAGGTGAAAAAAGTCCTGAAGAATCCGCGGTTCAAGGACAAAAAACTCTGCATGCTGATTGGGAAATACATCGCGAGGCTCCACAAAGCCGGGATCGTGCACGGCGACCTGACGACATCCAACATGATTCTGACTGAAAGAGGCGAACTTTACTTCGTTGACTTCGGGCTCGGAGAGTACAATCCTTCCGTCGAGGCGAGGGGCGTCGACCTGCACCTCCTCAAGCGCGCGCTGCAGAGCGTCCACTTCAAGATAGTCGACTTCGTGCTCCGCGAGGCGCTCCGGGGCTACGAGGAGGAGTTCGGGGCCGGGGCAAGAGATGTAATTAAACGCGCGGAGGATATTGAGAAGCGCGGCAGGTACGTCGCGAAGGAGGACAGAATTTGGCACTAGCATTCGTCACGAGCAACAAGCACAAGTTCGAGGAGGCGGCCGAGATAGCGAAGCGCCACGGCGTTGATATCGTGCACAGAGCGGTCCCTTACGCGGAAATCCAAGCCGACACCCTAGAGGAAATAGTCATCCATGGGGCGCAGGAGGTAAGCGCGTCTGCGGGCGGGCCATGCTTCGTGGAGGACGCCGGCCTTTTCATCGATGCCCTCAAAGGATTTCCCGGACCTTACTCGAAATTCGTTTTCCTGACGATCGGGAACGCGGGCGTCCTGAAGCTCCTCGAGGGGGAGAAGAACCGCAAGGCTGAGTTCAGGTCCGCCGTCGGCTACTGCGAGCCCGGCGGGAAACCCGTCGTCTTCTCGGCAAAATGCGTCGGGAAAATCTCGGCAGAGCCTCAAGGCAAGGGCGGGTTCGGCTTCGACCCGATATTCCTGTCCGACGGAGGCGAGGGAAAGACGTTCGCGGAGATGACCACAGAACTTAAAAACAAATTCTCCCATCGCGGTAAGGCGGTGGAAGCCGTCGTGAAGTGGTATAAAGAGGAAAAATCATTAAAGAGTGGTAAAAAATGAGCGCGACGCAAGTAGGGGAAATCCCCACGGCTGAGATCGAGGATCTGGTTGCCAAGCTTGCCAAGGAAGGTGTGCAACCAAGCAAGATAGGACTCGTCCTCAGAGACCAGTACGCTGTGCCCGACGTTAAGAAGATGACTGGCAAAAGCGTGACCCAGATCCTGAAAGCGAAGGGGATAAAATTGTCTCTGCCTGAAGACCTCGTCAGCGTAATCCAGGAGGCCGTGAAGCTATACGCTCACCTGAACCGCAACAAGAAGGATCATAAGAGCAAACGTTCGCTCGAAGTCATAGAATCGAGGATAAACAGGCTTTCACGATATTACAAGCGGCTTGGAATCCTTCCAAAGGACTGGAGATACGAGCGCGATCGTGCCGCTCTGCTCATACGCTCTTGATTTGAGACACTTGCATTACCGAATCCTTCAGACTGAAAACGTTAATTAGAGATGCTGTCGAAAGTTAAAGATAAATCGAAAAGGTAGATGAAATGGGCCGTGCCGAAATAAAACTGTTCCAGCGCGACGCTGAAAGTGTAGCCGAATTCCTAAGACCACGGCTCACAGGCGACAAAAAGGTAAAAATAATAACACACACGGACGCCGACGGGATATCCGCCGCGGCAATCATCGCCAGGTGCCTCTATTTCTACGATGTTCCATTCAACGTACACTTCAGCCGGCCAAAAAAGACTGAGGAAATCGCGAAGCTCGCCGAAGAGGATTACGATCTCTTCATCTTCCTTGACCAGGGCTCGGGGCAGGTCGAGGCGATCCACAAATTCATTCTCGCGAAGAACAAGGATGTCGTGATAATCGACCACCACCCTGGGAATCTTCCAAAGCATCCGAACCTCGTCTACCTCAACCCTCACACTTGCGGCCTGAACGGTGCGAAGGATGTCAGCGCGAGCGGTGGCGCGTATCTCGTTGCGGAGCGCCTGGACCTCAGGTTCAGGCATTTGGTTGGGCTGGCCCTGATAGGTGCGATAGGGGACAGGCAGGAGTTCTTCTCAGGTTTCACGGAAGTAAACGACCTGATCGCCAAGCGCGCGATAGACCTGGAAATCGTCCGGCAGGGAGAAGGTCTGCGATTGATTGGCCGTTCCATGACGCCTGTTTTCGAGAGTTTGCATAAATCGACCAGGCCTTTCATCGTCGGCATCTCAAGAGACCCTTCGGCGTGTAGGATTCTTCTAAAAGAGCTCGGGATATCTCAAACTATCACGATTTCAGAGTTCCATCCCGAAGACGAAAAGAACCTGGCCGACGCGATATTTTCCCGCGTTGGGTCGATAGCGGAAAGAGAGGAATTCCGCCACGCTCTGTGGGGGACAGTTTATACCAACACTTCAGACCAGATAATCGGGCCTCGGGATTTGCGCGAGTATGCGACGATCTTGGACGCTTGCGCCAATTTCAAAAAAGCCGACGTTGCCCTCGCAATGGCCACTGGCGACGAAACATTCGTGAAAGAGGCGATGGAACTGCTGAACCTGCGACAGGACGAGATGATCAAGTCGGTCGGCTGGCTGGTCAAGAGATTGGACCTTTTGAAGGACGCCGGGAACTTCAGGTATATATACTGCGGTGACGAAATCGACCCCTCACTCATAGGCGAATCGATATCGCTCCTGATCGAGTCTGGAACGGTTGAAATGGACAAGCCTCTGCTGGGGCTCGTCGACACGCCAACGGAGGAAGTGAAAATTTCCGGGCGCGGGACGCCCAGGCTCGCCATGGAGGGCGTGGACATCGGCGGCGGCCTGAACGCGGCTTCCGCGGAAGTCGGCGGGTTCGGCGGGGGGCACGACGTCGCGGCGGCTGCGAGGATTCCGGCCGATAAAATGAATGAGTTTTTAAACAAGCTAAATGAGTTCTTCGCGAGGAAAAAAGATGGACTATAACGAGCAAATAGACTTCCTTTACAAGGATGTGCCGGGGTTCTCGGCGACTGTGAAGCTGATTGAGAAGTTGAAGAAAAAGAGGAAACTGAGGGTGCTGAACTTTTCTCACCACGATCTTGACGGCATTTCGAGCGCGTTCATCCTGAAGAGGATATTCGAGAACCATCTCGGGGCGAAGGTCGTCACGAAGATGCCTGCCTTTTTCAAGCTCTGGGAGGAGGCGCTGACCGACGAGCTGAAAAAAGAGGGCGAGTTCGACATTCTCCTTATCTCTGACAAGGGGACTTTCGAGTACTACGATGAGTTCCTGAAACACGTTGAAGAAGTTTTGATAATCGACCACCACCAGCTCGACGGAAAGCCGAAGAACTGCACCCTTTTCAACCCGACTGTCGAGGTTTCGAACTATGCTTCCGCGGCGAGCCTGCTCTGTAACATGCTCGCTCACAAGCTCGGCTATGCGGAGGAGATCGACGACCTGGCCGCGCTGATCGGCTGCAGGGGCGACTTCGCTTTCGACCCCGTTGAAAAAACCATCTCGGACTTTGCGACACCTTTCATCGAGGAGATGGAGAAAAAATTCCCGCTCGCTTTCGAGGTAAGGTCCGGCCGCCCTACGATGTACGATATCGTGGACAGGAGCCGCACTGCGCTGATTAACCAGATAGGCGAAGTCCTGCAGGTGGGGACGCTAGCGCACCTGTACAAGGAGAAGCTGAAGATAGATGTCGATTCCGGACCCGGCCTAGTTTACGATTTCCTTGTCGAGCTCGGCGAGAGCGACGGCGACTCGTCGAAATTCACCTCGATTGAGGATTTCCTCGCGCACGGTCCCAACGGCAAGATACTGTCCACGGTTTTCGACCAGTTCAAGGATGACTGGGACCTCCTGGAAAAGAGGTCGGACAATTCCGTGTTCATAGGCGAACTGAGGGGCATCGGCGTTTACCTCGTTTTCGCGCGCGAAGTAGACGCGATGGATTCCACGCCTTTCCCCGCGATATTGCCTTTCGTCGCGTCCACTAAACTGGAGAACATGAAAAGGAAGGGCAACCACCCGCACGCGATGGTAGTCGTCTTCTGCCCGAAGGAGAGGGGGGTCCACATCTCGATGAGGGGCGGCGGCGGTATCATAAACTGCGGGAAAATGTGTTTCGAGCTCTCCAAGCGGCTCCAAGAGATATATCTGGACGGCAAGGGAATCGGCGGCGGAGGCCACGCGAAGGCCGCGGAACTCCTCGCGGACAAGCCGATCCCGACGTACTCGGTCATGCACGAGTTTTTGCTGATGGCCGAGGAGATGGTAGCGCTTTCGAAGGCCCTTGACGAGGGGACGGCGGACCATGACCAGATTGAAAAGTCCAAAGTTTTGGGCCTGACGAGCTAGTTTGGCCGCCAAAAAGGACGCTTTTAGGTTATTTTTAGGGGCTTTTCGGTACCTTATTAAAGGTCTGAGATGTTCAGTTTTTGTATGACGCTAGAGCAAAGCGAGTTCCAGCAACTAACCGAAGTGCTTATCGAGCTTGTGGATAGATATCGCGGGAACCCTGCGGTCTTGGGAGCAATACTGGCTGAGTTCCACGACATTTACAAAAAAATCCCGATATACCCGTCGATCGTCGCAATGTGCCTGGGGAAGGTCGTGGCCGCGGCGAAAGTCGATGAAATACAGAAAGAGGAGGAAATAGCCGTCACTTTGGATGACGGGCGCACGATTTCCGGCAAGGTTGTCGAGAATAACGAAAAGGAAATCAAACTCGCTGAGGCTCACCGAACGACGTTCCTGCCGCTCACTGAGAAGGTCTCTATTGAAAAGTCGAAGATCGAGGACGTGAGGAAACTCGTGCGAGAGATTCTGGCCAAGGAATGGCCGACGCTAAATTTCAAGGAGGGGTGAAATGACGTCATTGAACTTGAATGCCGGCGAAGTATATCGCGTGGAGGGGCAGATTAGCCTGGAAATCAAGAAAGGCCAGGTTTTGATTACTGGAGGGCGGCGAAAGGAAGGGGAAAGGATAATCATACCCCGCGCGAAATCCGTGCCTCTTGAGGCTGAGACGGACGCGACGCTCGAGTATTCTATGGGGTCCGATGGGAAAGTCGAGAAGCTGCTCGGACGAACGATTCCCAAAGAGTGGGACGCGCTCTTCGACGAGATAATCCAGAAGAAGCCCCGCGCGGTCCTCGTGATCGGGCCTGTAGACGTCGGCAAGACTTTCCTCACCACCTATTTCGGTAACAAGCTCCTAAATCACGGGATAAAGATGGGCGCTGTCGACAGCGATGTCGGCCAAGCGGATATCGGGCCACCGACGACGATGGGGCTGGGCGTCTTCGAGAAGCCCGTGACGCTCCTCTTCGAGGTGCCGCTGAAGAGCGCTTATTTCGTCGGGTCGATGTCGCCGTCGGGCCACATGATCGAGTTCGTCGTCGGGATGAAGTGCCTAGTCGAGAAAGGCCTGAAGCACTCGGACATGGTCCTCGTGAACACTCCCGGTTGGGTCTCCGGCGGTTCCGGGAGGTGCCTCCAGCTTTACACAGAGGAACTGGTCAACCCAGAGATCGTCATAGCCCTCCAGAGGGGGAGGGAACTCGAGCACCTTCTGTCGAGCATCGCGCCACACAAGATCAGACGCCTGCCCGTCTCCCAGAAAGTCAGGCAAAGGACGCCCAAGGAGAGAGCCGACCTGAGGGGGCTGCTTCTGGGAAAATATTTCGAGAACGCCGATACCGTCGCGCTCAACATGAACAAGCTAAGGTTCGAGCGAACTTACATGGGAACCGGGGAGCCGATGGACCCAGTCCAGTTCGGGAGGAACGTTATATATGCGGAGAAGGTCCCGGAGGGCCTGATACTTGTCTTCGAGCGCAGGCCGCAGGAAGCTGAGCTGGAACAGCTACGGGCGAAGCACGGGAATCTCAAGGTGCTGAAAAAGAACATGGAGCAGAACATTATAGTCGGGCTGACGAACGATGATGACGAGCTTCTCGGAATGGGGATACTCGAAAAGATCGATTACGAAAAGGGGAAGATGATAGTCACTACGCCCGTGAAGGACGTCGAGTCGATAAAAATCGTCCAGCTCGGCTCGATGAAGGTCATGAAGACCGGCGAAGAGATCGGGACTGTCAGGCCGGGCACATTCTGAGGAGAAAATTGTGAAACTCTCGGCTGAAATAAGCTGTTCTTACCAAACTGAAAAGGCTGCAAACACCGTTGCAAAATCAATTTCTCCAGACAACCTTAAGCTTCCAGAAGGATTGAAAATTAAAACCAAAGTTTCGGGTAAAGAAGTTTTCAGCATGATTGAACTCGACGGAAAAATCGAGACACTCCTCGCGACGCTCGACGACCTCCTTTCGTGCACGCAAACCGCCGAAAACGTCCTTTAGATAGGTTTTTCAAACCCCTTTGATAATTGAGGTTTGGCGATAGGTTGAAGTTCGAACTTGAAGCAAAACTGACGTTCAGCGCGAACATCGAGCCTGCGAAGAAGGACATCCAGGCGGCGCTAGACTCCCGGGAAGCGATTTTTCTCAAGGGCGCCCCGAATGGCAAGGAGAAGGAGGCCGCGAAGCTCGAGGGATGGAAGGCCTCCGGGAAGGAGCTAGACATCAAGATAAGCTCAGGCAGGTACGTCAGGGCCCACGACGCCCTTCTCAGGCTTGCGAAGACCCTCGCAACCGACATCGGAAAGAAGCACAAGGTCGGCGTGAGGGGAATTATCGCGCCAAAATACTCGATAACGATCCCGGCGAAAGAGGCGACAAAGGAGATGAAAGAGGAACTCGCGAAGCTTCCGTACAAGATAACGATCCACGAGGGGGCGGCAAAGATATCTCTTGAAAATCTGAGCGAGGCGGACCTGCGCGGGAGGATAGTCGACCGCCTGATAAACGAAATAGACGCAATCCTTTCCAAAGCTCCCGCGCGAATCGGCCACGCATTCGAGGAGCAGCCACTGAAAATCGTGAACGAGAGCGGGAAAAAGAAGCACGCTTTCAAGGAGGACCCGTTCGAGGTCGCGAAAAAGGCGGGTTGGCTCGCTGAGTTCCCCGGAAGGGGGCAGTGGATATACGAAGAACCCTACGCGAAGCTGATCAGGGCGCTTGAGGACCTCATAATCCGGGAAATCGCGGAGCCTCTCGGGTTCAAGGAAGCGATGTTCCCTAAGCTGATTCCGCTCGAGGTCATGCAGAGGATGCCAGGATACCTCGACGGCGTCCCGGAGGGAATGTACTACGTCTGCCCGCCGCCGCGCGAGCCCGAAACTTTCTCAAAATTCAAGCAAAAACTCAAGCTCACCAAGCAAATACCGACGGACGAGCTCAAGAACGTTCTGAAGGACCCCGCCTACGTCCTGGCCCCGGCTCAGTGCGAGCCTTTCTACCAGACTTTCTCATCCCAGATCGTCCGCCTCGAGAAGCTCCCGGTGAAGCAGTACGACAGAAGCGGCTGGACGTACAGATGGGAGGGCGGCGGCGTCGAGGGCCTCGTCAGGACCCAGGAGTTTCGCAGGATAGAGTTCGTCGCGATGGGCGCGCCCGAAGACATCGTGAATATAAGGGACAAGGTCGTGGAGAAGAGCATCGCTCTCTCGGACAAGCTGAACCTCGAGTGGAGGGTCCTAGTTGCTACGCCTTTCTACATGAAGGAGGGTGCCGTCGAGGAGGACGTCAAAGACAGCAGGAAGGTCGCCACGTACGACCTCGAGGTGATTTTGCCTTACAAGAACGACTGGCTCGAGATCGGCTCGTACAACTTGCACAAAACCAAGTTCACAGAGAGCTTTAAAATCAAGGAGGCGAAGGGGAGGGAGGTATGGACGGCCTGCTGCGGTTTCGGGACCAGCCGCTGGGTTGTGGGGTTCCTGGCGCAGCACGGCATCGATCCTTCCAAGTGGCCGGAAGCCATCAGGAAACTGGTGGAGCCGCTGCCGCAACCGACACAGGTGACTGAGTAATGGCGGAGAAGAAAAGAGTGAAGGAGTGGCGAGAAAAGGCCTGGTATGATGTCATAGCTCCGCCGATGTTCGGCGGTGCCAAAGTAGGGGAGACCCCGTCTCTCGACCCGAACCAGCTCGTGGGCCGAGTTTTCGAGACGACGTTAGGCGATCTCATTGAGGACTTTTCAAAATCGCACATCAGGCTCTACTTCCAAGTCAAGAGCGTCGAGGGGGACAAGGTGATTACCTCTTTCATCGGGCACGAGATGGCCCGCGACTACATAAGGAGCCAGGTCCGGCGGCGCGGTAAGAAGGCCGAAGAGGTTACGACAGTGACGACGAAGGACGGTGTGAAGATGCGCGTCTCTTCCCTGGCGACCAACCCGAGGCGCGCGCAGACCACGAAGGTCAAGGCGATCCGCGGCGCGATAAGGAAGGTCATAACCGAAGTAGGACAGGACAGGACTTTCGACCAGTTCGTCCAAGAAATCGTCCTCGGAAAACTCTCATCTGACATTTACAAGGAAGCAAAGAAGTACATGCCGATAAGAAGGGTCGAAGTTTACAAGAGCAAGGTCGTCGGCGGGTAATCCGCATGAAGAGACTCTTCGGAACTTCGGGCGTCCGGGGCGTTGTCGGCGAGGAAATCACGCCTGAACTTTTCATAGAGCTTGGGCTTGCGCTCGCGACCCACTTGGGAAATTCCGGGACGGTAATTGTCGGGCGAGACCCGCGGCTATCGGGCGAGATGCTCGAGGACAGCCTCGTTTCGGGGATTCTTTCGGGAGGATGCGAAGTCCGCCGGGCTGGAATGGTTCCGACACCCGTGCTTGCCTTCGCCGTGAGATTGCTTGGGGCAAACGCCGGGGCGATGATAACCGCATCGCACAACCCGCCCGAGTATAACGGTGTTAAGTTCTGGGACTCCGAGGGGGTGGCTTTCGCGCCCGCGGTCGAGAAGGAGATCGAGCGCATATTCTACGAAAAAAGCGGCAAGAGGGTCGGCTGGCAAAAATTGGGCAGAGTCGGGAACGTCGACGCTTCATCGGGATATTTGAAAATGGTGACTGAGGGCATCAAGCTGAGCAAAAGCTACAAGGTTGTGGTCGATTGCGGCAACGGGGCCGCTTCTCCACTTACGCCGGTCCTTCTAAGGAGAATCGGGTGCAAGGTAGTGAGCCTGAACTGCCAGCCGGACGGCAACTTCCCCGGCCGCGGCCTCGAGCCGAACGAGGGGAACCTTAAGGAACTATCCGAGATCGTCAGTGCTACAGGCGCCGACATCGGGATAGCGCACGACGGGGACGCTGACAGGGCCGCCGCTGTCGACGAGAAAGGGAATTTCGCCAATGAAGACAAGCTTCTCGCAGCAGTTGCGTCGCGAAATGTGCGCAAGGGAGATATCGTGGTGACGACTGTGGAATCTTCGAAAGTCGTTTATGACGCCGTCGGGAAGAAGGGCGGGAAGGTCGTCAAGACGCCGGTTGGCGACGTGAGCGTTGCCGAGGCCGTGAAAAAGAATTCCGCGGTTTTCGGGGGTGAGCCAAGCGGGGCGTGGATTTTCCCGGAAGTTCATCTCGCGCCAGACGGGCCGTTGTCCGCCATCAGGATTCTGCAACTTTTGGACTCGTCCAGTAAGAAACTCTCGGAAATCTTGGGCGCCTTGCCCGATTATCCGACCATCAGGAAAAAGATGGCATGCCCGAACGAAAAAAAATCCGAAACCATGAGGAAAATCGGGAAAGAGTTGAGGGCGGAGTTCAAGGGTGCGGAGATCTTGGAAATCGACGGCGTGCGGCTCGACTTGGATGAGGGTTGGGTGCTCGTCAGACCCTCCGGGACCGAGCCTTACATCAGGATCACGGCAGAGGGGAAGACCGAGAAAACCGCCAAGGAACTCGTTGAAAGGGCATCCGAAATTTTGAATAAGACAATCTAATCAAGTTCTTTTGCGTTTTGACACGAAAAAGAAAAACAGTGCCCCGACGATAAACAAACCAACAATTCCAATCAATGGATTTATGACGGCGATTTCTTCATTCGACCCAACTACTTCAATCGACTTGCTGAAACTGATGCGCGGATAAGCGGATGATGAATAATCCACAGCGTATGGGTAGGGCTCGTAGACCGCGCCGTTTTCAACCATATCCTCGCCACTGCTCTCGGACAATGCAAAATGCATGTTGTCCCACTCGCCAGAAACGCCCCATGGGGGTCGGCCGGCATCCATCCCACGTTTGGCATGTAAACAACTGCCTAGGCGTGCCCCCCCGTACTGGTAATTCTCGCCCGCGTAAGATTTGTCGTAAGTCTGACCAACCACTTATTTCGCCGGCACGCCCGCAGCGCGAGCTAGCGCTACAAACAAGTTTGTGAACTCGCTGCAGTCGTCTTCGCGGTTGTTGTACGACCACACGGCACTCCCTGCAGTCCCATTTTCTGGCGCATAGTATGGGTCCCGTTCATAAGTTATGTAACTCTGCACGAACCCGAAAAGACGCGCCACCTTATCGTAGAGGTTCGGATAACCCTCGATTAGTTCTTGAGCTTTATTCAATATCAACGGATCGTCGCTCTCCCAGAGGTTATCTATTGGCTGCGTAAATTCCAACAGCTCCGAAGGAATATTATCCTGAACCAAACTTGGGTCTATAGAAAAGTCGATGTTGTCTACTTTCATCACTTGGGTAATTTCAATTGTTTCGTACTCCCCCGGCGATAAATCTCCCAAGTAAACATACAAATAACGTTCGCCGTTTCATAAACGATTTGAGAGGAACCAGAGCTTAAGACAATTTCCTTGCTCACAACATGTTGATTTACAACCCCTGAAAAATTATCAAACATGAGTATTTTCACCGCAACATCAGTCACATTAACAGAATTGTCGTTACGCACCGCTATGGCCCAATTTATGCTGTCTGTCTCAGAGTTCGAAACTCTGACGGCGCCCACGACCGGCGAAGCCAACAAAACGATCAAAACGGCGGCCGGTGCTATTTTGTTCATTCTCTCCCCACCCTATTTCCTCACGGGGTTAAAAATAATCGCGCAATATCGAGGTTTTTATAAAGCGGTTTATCAATCATATCGGTGCAAAAGTGAAAGCGGTGATACTTGCAGCGGGTCTGGGCACGAGGATGCGCCCACTGACGTTCACAAAGCCGAAGTTCCTCCTCCCTGTCGCGGGGATGCCTGCGCTCGACCACGTGATATCTCTCCTGAAGCACGCGGGGGTCCAGAAGATCGCGATGGTCGTGAGCTTCGGCAAGGAGCAGATAATGGAGAGGTACGGGGACGGCTCGGCCTTCGGGGTGAATGTCGAGTACCTGGTCCAAAAGGAGCTCCTCGGGACAGCGAACGCCGTTCAGATGGCCGAGAAGTTCGCCAGCAACGACCGAGTCCTTGTGATAAACGGCGACACTTTGATAGACCAGGAATCCCTCAACACTTTCATCGAAAGATACCACAATCTCGAGCACAAGAAAGACTTCGGCGGCCTAATGGCGACGATAGAGGTCGACGAGCCCGAGCAGTTCGGGATAGTCTTCATGAAGGGAGACAAGGTAGCGAGTATCGTCGAGAAGCCGAAAAAGGTGAAAAGCAGGCTTGCGAACGCCGGCATTTACATCTTCGACCCCGTGATTTTCGACGCAATCAAGCACACGAAGAAATCGCCGAGGGGCGAGTACGAACTCCCGACTTCAATGGAACTCCTGATGAAGGAAAAAAGCATTTACACGTCACCTATAAAACTCTGGGGGGACATCGGGCGGCCGTGGGACCTCCTTTTCGCGAACGAGTACTTCCTGCGGAACCTGAAAGGCGAGATCCACGGGAAGATCGAGGTGGGTGCGAAGGTCGATGAGAACGTCTACATCGGAGAGGGCACCATAATCCGCTCCGGCTCGTATATCCTCGGCCCGACATACATCGGTAAGGATTGCGACATCGGCCCGAACTGCTTCATAAGGCCGAGCACGAGCGTGGGCGATAACGTTAGAATCGGGAACGCGGTCGAGATCAAAAATTCTGTGATAATGAACGACACCAACGTCGGGCACCTGGCATACGTCGGGGACAGCGTCATCGGGGAGGGGTGCAACCTCGGCGCCGGGACCACGATAGCGAACCTGCGCCTGGACGAAAAGCCCGTGAAGATGGAGGTTGGCGGGGTCGTCGTGAGCAGCGGCAGGAGAAAGCTCGGGACTATAATCGCCGACAACGTCCACACGGGGATAAACTGCACGATAAACGTCGGCGTCAAGATAGGACCGAACTCCGCAATCGGGCCCGGGACATTGGTCTACGAGGACGTGCCGCCAAACACTTTAGTATTTATCAAACCAAACGTTCAAAAGAGAAAATGGGGAGTGACCAAGAGTGGCAAAACGAAAAGTAAATGAAAAGTTCAAGAAAAATTTCCCGAAACTCAACAAGGAGCTGGAGGAAGGCGGGGCGCTGAAAGTAGATGCGGTCAAGGGCAAGCGCGGTGAAGCAGAGAGGATAGTCCCCGACCTGCAGGGCTACGAGCCGACAGTCGTGGACTACCTGAGGCGATGCAGGACGGATGACGAGGGCGTCGAGATCGTCAACTACGTGGAGAAGAAGGGCGACATAACCGCCGAATACGCGAAGGAACTCAGACACCGGATTTTGAAGCACGGCGTAAGGAGCTTCGGCAAACTGATTGAAGCCGGTCATTACGAAAGGGGAGAAATATAGTGATGGAGCTGGGCCTGGTCGGGAAACCAAACACAGGCAAAACCACTTTTTTCAACGCCTCAACTCTCGCAAACGCCCCGGTGGCCGGATATCCTTTCACGACGATCGACTCGAACGTCGGAGTCACATACATCAGAAAAAAATGCCCTTGCGGCGAGACAGGCGTGAAGTGCGACCCTCAGAATTCCAAGTGCATCGGGGGAACTCGCCACGTCCCTGTGAGGATAATCGACGTCGCGGGGCTAGTGGAGGGCGCACACATGGGGCGCGGGCTCGGGAACAAGTTCCTCGACAGCCTCAGGATGGCCTCGGCGCTCGTGCATGTAATTGATGCTGCGGGCGCGACGGACGCCGAAGGGAAGCCTGCGCCGGTGGGGAGCCACGACCCGGTGAAAGACATCGATTTCCTTGAATTCGAGATTTCGATGTGGATGCGCGGGATTCTCGCGAAGGATTGGTCTGGCTTCGCCAAACGCGCGAAATACCAAAAGCTTGACCTTGCGAAGGAGGTCGCGAGCCGCATGACCGGTCTCGGGATAAAGGAGAACCAAGTCTTGGAAGCTTTCAAGAAATCGGGCGTCGACAGGGCCGACCCGGAAAAGTGGTCCGATGACGACATGCTGAGATTCGTTACGGAGCTGCGGAAGATAAGCAAGCCGATAATGATCGCCGCGAACAAGGCCGACGTGCCTGGCGCGGAAAAGAATCTGGAAAGGTTGCGTGCGCGCGGATACATCGTTGTGCCGACGTGCGCTGAGGCGGAACTGATTCTCAGGCGAGCAGCTGAAAAGGGGCTCGTCTCATACAACCCCGGGGACAAGGATTTCAAGATATCGCGCCCCGAAGCGCTCACTGAAGAGCAAAAAGCCGCACTAGAAAAACTGAGACAGATCTTCAAGAAACTCGGCCCGACGGGCGTGCAGGAAGTTATAGACAAGGCCGTTGGCGAGCTGCTTAACCTGATCGTTGTCTACCCTGTGGACGATGAGAACAAATTCACGGACAAGAAAGGCAACGTCCTCCCTGACGCTTTCCTCGTGCCGAAGGGGACGACCGCCAATGGATTCGCATACCTCATTCACTCCGAACTCGGCGATTCTTTCCTGCACGCGATTGACGCGAAATCGAAGCGCCGGGTCGGGGAAGAATACGAGCTAAAAGACGGGGATATAATAAAAATCGTTTCAACGAAAGGTAGGTAGAATGAAGGTAGTTCTGATAAATCCAGACATCGGGCACGCCGAGAGGATAGAGAGCCAGGCAGCCTGGCCCCCGCACGGCCTACTCTATCTCGGGTCTGTGCTGCAGAAGGGCGGCCACGATGTGAATGTCATCGACAATGGCAGGACCCAGTTGCCGATCGATCGGCTTCTGAAGCGCGTGAAGAATGAGAACCCGGATGTCGTTGGCATCGGCGCCCTTACGCCGACTTTCAAGCAGAGCGTGAGGATTGCTAAAGCCGTCAAGTCCGAGATCCCGGACGCGAAAATCGTGTTCGGCAACTACCACCCGACATTCACATACGAAAAAATACTAAAAAAATACAAGTTCGTCGACTACGTCGTGCGCGGCGAGGGAGAGGAAACTTTTCTCGAACTCGTCGAAGCCATTAAAAGTGGGAAAAAGGTCGAGAAAATCGCCGGCCTGGCATACCGGCAGGGAAAAACCGTGAAATCGTCGCCCCGGCTGCCGATACAGGACCTCGACAATCTCCCCTTCCCCGACAGGTCGCTCCTCGAGCAGGAGTACTATTCGGAGATAATGGGCGCGATAGGCAGCGGCGGCAGGTTCACGACGATACTGACGTCGCGGGGGTGCCCCTACAAGTGCAGGTACTGCGCTTGCGCGGCCTTCTCTCACAGGAAAATCAGGTACAGGTCCCCCGAGTCCGTGGTCGCGGAGATGGAGCAGATCCACAACGAGGGTTACGAGGAGATAGGGATAGTCGACGACAACTTCTTCGTCAACAAAAAATGGATGGACAGGATTTTCACACTGATAAGAGAGAATGACCTGAAGTTCAAGTTCTGGGCGGAGGGGCGGGTGGACAACGCCTCGCGCGAGATGCTCAAGAAATTCGCCGGGGTCGGCTGCAAAATAATATACTACGGGATGGAGAGCGGCAGCCAGAAGGTCCTCGACTATTTCAAGAAGAACACCACGCCCGAGATGAACAGGAAGGTAGTCCTGAACAGCAAGGCCGCCGGTATAGAGAACGTGATAGGCTCGTTCATCGTCGGCGCGCCTGTTGAGACGAAGGCGGACGTCCGGCAAACCCTAGATTTCATAATGAGCCTGGACGGGATTGACTTCCCGCAGATAAACCCGCTCTGCATCTCTCCCGGCATGGAGCTCTGGGACGACGCCCTGAGGGGAGGATACATGAAAGAGGACGAGATGTGGGAGGAGGAGCACATCGCGCTGAATATCTTCCCATCGCAAATCACGGAGGCCGAAGTGATGGGGATGATCAAGGGATTCTACTCGGACTTCGTGATGAGGCCTTCTTTCCTCGTCCAGCAGCTGCTCAAGACGCTGAAAAGCGAGTATCGCCTGAGGGTACTCCTGAAGAACATGGGCTCGGGGACTAGTTTGAGGAGCACTCTGAAGCAGTTCACGCAACGCTACGGCGGGCCAAGCCCTTAAGTAATGGCATTTCGATTTTATGGAGAGGTGTCTGGTTTGAAGATACTGGTCGCGGACAAGATTCACGAGGATGGGCTGAAGATCCTAAAGGAATTCGCGGAAGTTGAGGTGGCCACGGACTTGAAGCCCGACCAGCTCGTCAAGAAAATCGAGGGCTTCGACGCGATAGTGGTCAGGAGCGCGACGAAAGTCACGAAGGAAATCATCGCGGCCGGGAAAAACCTGAAGTTCATCGCTCGCGCTGGCGTCGGCTTGGACAACGTCGACGCTGCCGCCGCAAAAGACCGCGGCATAACTGTCTTCAACGCTCCGGAGGCGCCGAGCGTTGCCGTTGCCGAGCTTGTGCTTTCTCTAATGCTCGCGTTTTCGAGAAAAATCCCGCAAGCGGACCTGAGCGTGAAAAGCGGGAAATGGGAGAAGAAGCTATTCATGGGAAACGAGCTCAGGGGGAAGACCCTAGGAGTCGTCGGCACGGGCAGGATTGGGCAAGCGGCCGCCGAACGCGCAAAAGGTTTCGAGATGAAAATCCTGCTCTATGATGTCGTTAAGAACGAGGACTTCGCGAGAAGGATAGGCGCGCAATACGTCTCACTTGAGAATGTCCTCCGAGAATCGGATTTCATAACAATCCACGTACCTCTAATCCCACAGACGGAGCGGATGATCGGGAAGAAGGAGATAGCCATGATGAAGCCGAACGCGGTCCTTGTCAACACCTCGAGGGGCAAAATCCTTGACGAGACTGCACTTGTCGAGGCCCTTGAGAACAAGAGGATAGGCGGGGCCTGCCTGGACGTTTTCGAGAACGAGCCACCGGCGGGGAGCCCGCTCCTCAAGCTCCAGAACGTTGTGCTCGCCCCCCACATCGGCGCGTCGACTTCCGAGTCCCAGAGAGATGCGGCGGTGGTGATAGCAAACAAAATAAAGGTGGCAGTCGGAGGGAGATGATGATGGACGAGATGATAAAAACTCAGCTAAGGTCCTGGCGAAAGGGACCCGTCATAGCGAGGGTTGACCATCCGACGAAACCTGACAGGGCCAGGGCTCTTGGCTACAAGGCGAAACAAGGAGTCGTCGTTGCCAGGGCAAGGGTGAGGAAAGGTGGAAGGAGAAAGATTCGCCCGTCGAGGGGCAGGAAACCGAAGAGGATGGGTATCAAGAAGATCACCATGAAGAAGAACCTGCAGACGATGGCCGAGGAGAGGGCCGCGAGGAGGTTCCCGAACCTCGAAGTTTTGAACTCTTATCACGTCGCGTCTGACGGGACCCACGAATATTTTGAAATAATCATGATCGACCCACACCACCCCGCAATCATAAGCGACCCACAGCTTGGATGGGTTGCTGAACGGGGGCACAGGGGTAGGGTCTTCCGTGGCCGCACCCGTGCCGCAAGGAAAGGGAGGGGCTTGATGCGGAAAGGTTGGGGGGCCGAACGCATGCGGCCGAGTGTCCGAGCGCGGGGAAGGAAGTGAAGGATTTCCCTTTCATAAGCGTTGTTGTTGGCACTTTCTCGCACGCTACCGAAGATGTTGAAAAAGTAAGGGGCACCATGGCCAGTTTACTTCCGAAAGATGCCGAGATCGAGTTAAAAAACACGGAGGGCTATCACGGGAACCCGATAATCCTTCTCGAGACCAAGATAAACAAAAGAGCGCAGCTCCGTGAGTGGTGGAAAAAATTCGCTGAAAAGATAGGCGCGGGAGTGGTCGAAAAAATTCTTGAATCTCTGCCCGAAAACATAGACGATTCGTGCAATCTTTACCTCCGCCTGGAAAAAAGCAGGGCGTGCCTCGGCGAGTATGTTTTAACTTCGGGCGGGGACCCAATACACGTCAAGCTGAAGATAGGGACCCGGCCTGCCAAGAAGGAGATTGCGGTCAGGCACGTAAGGGACTTCCTGAAAAATTAGGGTTTCGCATGAGAGAAAAAAGGAGATACGTGGCTTTCAAGGCTGGTTGCGGCTGGATAGAGCTGACGCAGGCTGTGAAGAAATTCGAGGTGGAATTCGGGAAACCGATAAAGCTCGTCCACTACGATTCCAACGCAGGCTTCGGCCTCCTGAGGTGCAGCCTAGCGCAACTCCCGCAATTGAGGACAAAAATGGAGAAAAATTTCAATAAAACGATTACGATCATCGGGATTTCCGGCACGATAAGGGCCGCGAAGAGGAAGTTCTCGCTCCAAGCAACGAAAGGTTAAATACTCAATAAATCTACAAAAATTAGCTAACGCTAATCAATCATTGGTGAAAAAAATGGCATTTGTGCCTCCTGGAGCTGGATACGATAGGGCAATTACTGTCTTTAGTCCCGACGGCAAGCTATTCCAAGTTCAGTACGCCCAGGAAGCCGTCAAGAGAGGACTCACTGCCCTGGGAATCAAGGTAAATGAAGGAGCGGTTTTGGCTGCTGAAAAGAGAGTACGAAGCAAACTGGTAGAGGAAGTCTCCATCGAGAAGATATTCCAGGTGGATGGACACATAGGGGCCACCGCATCGGGTCTGATAGCGGACGCGCGTGTTCTGATAGACCACGCTAGGATCGAGGCACAAATAAACCGTCTGCGATACGACGAACCGATGAGCGTGCAATCCCTCGCCAAAAAGATAGGCGACATACAACAGCTTTACACACAGCACGGCGGTGTAAGGCCCTTTGGAGCCAGGCTTCTGATCGCTGGGGTTGACAACAAGGGACCACAGCTTTACGAGACCGACCCGAGCGGGGTCGTTGCTGCATACAAGTGCCAGGCGATCGGGGGCGGCGCACAGAATGTCACTGAATACCTCGAGAGGAACTACGACGAAAAGGCGACATTGGAGGGGACAATACGTCTGGCCCTAGAGTCGCTCAGGCTCGTGGTTGAGGGTGAGCTCGATGCCGAAAAGGTTGAGATGGCGATAATACCGGCGAAAACAACTCAATTCGAAAAGTTGAGCACAGCGGACATCGAGAAGTACGTGAAGCAGATCGGAAAGTCGTCAGCCAAGCCCGCCAAGGAGTAGCGGGCCCTGTGGTGAAACTGGAAGATGCTGTAATCGCTAGGATTTCCACTATTGGTACTACTTTTGAAGTTCTTGTTGACCCGGATTTGGCGATGGCGCTGAAAGGCGGCGAGGCCGTGGACATAAGAAACGTGCTCGCGAGCGACAAGATTTTCAAGGATTCCAAGAAAGGCGACGCCGCGGCCGAGGAGACGATCAAAAAGGCGTTCGGGACGACAGACGTTTTCAAGGTCGCTCCCGAGATAATCCGCCGCGGGGAAGTCCAGGTCACGACGGAGCAGAGGAGGAGGATGCGCGAGCAGAGGCTGAAGCAGGTTATCGCGATAATCGCGAAGCGCGCGATAAACCCGCAGACTGGCCTGCCTCACCCGCCAGCGAGGATCGAGTCCGCGCTCGAGGAGGTAAGGGTCCACATAGACGAGTTCAAGGGGGCCGAGGAGCAGGTAACGGAAATCGTGAAGGCGCTGCGCCCGATTCTACCGTTAAAGTTCGAAATGAGGCGCATAGCCTTGAAAATCCCGCCAAACTGGGTGGGAAAGGCCCAGCACTTCGTCCGGAAGTTCGGGAAGCTCCAAAAGGAGGAATGGCTGAACGACGGCTCGTGGGCAGCGCTCGTGGAGATACCCGCCGGCGTCCAGATGGAATTCTTCGAAAAGCTAAACGATTTAACAAGGGGCGAGGTAGAGACAAAGGTGGTAGAATGATTCACGTGAAGACAAGAGACCTGGTGCTGCCCGGGCAGCTTATCGCCGAAGGCAAATACAAGACCAGAGACGGCGCTTTCAGGGAAGGGGAAAACATATTCTCTTCTGTTGTCGGGCTGGCAGATGTCCGTGAAGAGACAATAAGCGTCATACCTCTCGGTGGCCAATACATTCCTAGGGTGGGTGACATGGTCATTGGGGTCGTTATTGACGACCACCGCGCCGGATGGATCGTCGACATAAAATCTACTTACACCGCAACTCTCCTAGTTTCAGATTTCCTCAGACAAAAGGTCGACCTCTTCAAGGAGGACATAAGCAAAATCCTCACGATTGGCGATGTCGTGGCCGTCGAGGTCAGGAGCGTCGACGAGAGGATGGACATCCTGCTCGAGGGCGGGAGGCCAGGCTTGGGCAGGATAAAGAGTGGGAAGATGATCGAGATCTCGCCCATGAAGGTCCCGAGGGTCCTTGGCAAGAAAGGCTCAATGTTTGATGTCATACAGAACGGCACCGGCTGCAAACTCATGGTCGGGCGAAACGGTAGGATAATGGTCTGGGGCAAGGACGAGGGGATGATTAACAACGCCGTTGAGGCGATTTTCACGATAGAGCGAGAGGCGCACACTTCCGGTCTTACAGACCGGATACGTCTCATGCTCGAAAAAATGAAATCGGAGGTGAATTAATGGACAAACCAGAGAAGCTGATGATAGATGGAAAGAGACTGGACGGCCGCTCTCCCGAGGAACTGAGACCCTTCAAGATAGTCGCAGGGGCTCTCGAACGCGCGGATGGATCGGCTTACGTCGAGATGGGAAACAACAAAGTTTTCGCAGCAGTATACGGGCCCAGAGAGATGCATCCGAGACATCACGCCCTGCCGGATCAGGCTGTCTTGAGGTGCAGGTACAACATGGCGCCGTTCTCTGTGGACGACAGGAAGAAGCCCGGCCCGAACAGGAGATCGATAGAGATATCGAAGGTGACCAGGGAAGCTTTGGAACCGGTGATGTTCTTGGAGCTCTATCCGAGATCCGTCATCGACGTATTCGTAGAGGTCCTCCAAGCAGACGCAGGGACGCGAACCGCAGGGATAAATGCCGCCTCCGTTGCGCTGGCAGACGCCGGCATACCAATGAAAGACTTGGTATCTTCAGTAGCAGTTGGAAAAGTTGAAGAAACAGTGGTGATGGACTTGTTTAAAGAGGAAGACCAGTGGGGAACGACAGACATGCCGATAGCGATGATCCCCAGGAAAAAGGCCATAACATTACTTCAGATGGATGGCCACTTCACAGAGGAGGAGTTCAAATATGCTTTGGACTTGGCATCGAGAGGATGCACGCAGATATACGAAGCACAGCGACAGGCACTTAAGGAGAAGTACACCATGAGGAAGGAGGAAGAGTAAAATGGCAGAGATAGTATCACGAGTTAAGCGCGATTATATCGCGTCGCTTATCCAACAGGGAAAGAGGGCAGACGGAAGGGCAACGGACCAGTTCAGGGAAGTCTCGGTTGAAAAAGACCTGATAAAGACTGCGGACGGCTCGGCGAGGGTCAAGATTGGAAAGACCCACGTGCTCGTCGGAGTGAAGCTCCAGAAGGGAGAACCGTTCCCGGACACCCCAGACAGCGGTGTTCTTATCGTCGGATCGGAACTCTTGCCGATGGCTTCGCCAACGTTCGAAGTTGGGCCGCCGCGCGAAGAGGCGATCGAGCTGGCCAGGGTTGTTGACCGAGGCATAAGAGAGTCTGAGTCAATAGACCTGGACAAGCTGGTGATAAAGTCCGGAGAGGAAGTCTGGTCGGTTTTCATAGACATCGACGTCTTGGACCATGATGGGAACCTGATAGACGCTTCAGCCCTTGCAGCGATTGCGGCGCTCACTGACGTGAAGGCACTGAAGGAAGAGGGATGGACACTGCCGGAATTCCCGTTGAAAGAGAAGCCGGTCGCGGTCACAGTCGTGAAAGTGAACGGAAAACTGATCGTCGACCCGAAACTTGACGAAGAGCAGGTCATGGACGCGAGGCTGACGATAGTGACGACCGAGGACGACAGCATTTGCGCGATGCAGAAGGGATGCGCGGGCTCTTTCCAGAAGGAAGAGATCGAGCAGGCCTACGTCATCGCGAGGGGAAAGGCAGCCGAACTAAGAAAGCTATTGGGGTGAACCTGTGCCAAGAACAAAGAAAGTTGCGGCATCCGGAAAGTTCGGACCGAGGTATGGGTTCACTCTCAGGCGCCAGTACGCGGAAGTCGACGCCAAGGTCAGGCAGCAGTACCAGTGCCCCACTTGCGGGGCGGTGAAGGTGAAGAGGGTGAGCACGGCGATTTGGGAGTGCAGAAGGTGCGGAGCAAAGTTTGCCGGAGGAGCCTACATTCCTGTGACTGCTGGTGCACAACCAAAATCCAAGGGGGTGGCCTGATGCAAAAGTGCGGTAGTTGCGGTAGGGACATAGACAAACTGCCTGAGGGAAGGCTGAGGTGCCCTCACTGCGGGTCACACCTCCTGTACAAGCCGAGAAGAGAGATTGTCAAGAAAGTCAAGGCAATTTAAAAAAATCGTGGGTTGATAAAATGAAGGCTGAAAGAGCTGTTGCTAAAGTCGAATTCGACTTTAAAAATCAGAGGGGCGCGGAAGCCGTCCTGCGCTCACTTGTTCCAGAAAAGACCCTCCCTAAGACGAGCAAGTGCACGGTCGATATCACTCGCAGGAAAAACGTTTTATGCCTCCAAGTCGACGCTGAAGACACAGCGGCGCTTCGTGCGGCGCTGAATTCGTTCCTGAGATGGACGATAGTCGCGAAAGAAATGATCGAGAGGTAGGAAAATGGAAAAGATATCTCCGCAGATAAGGCATCAACTGGCCCAATTCCAACATACCCAGCAGCAGGCGCAGGTTCTGATGAGCCAGAAGCAGCAGCTGGAGATACTGCTCCACGAGACGGAGAGAGCTTTCGAGGATCTGCAGAAACTGGCAGACGATGCTGTAGTCTACAAGAGCGTCGGGACTGTTATGGTGAAGTATGATAAGAAGAAGCTCGAGGGCGAACTCGGCGAGCAGAGGGAGACCCTCGGCCTTCGCATAAAGACAGTTGTGAGGCAGGAGGAAAGGACAATCCAGCGGCTCAACGAAATGAGGGAAAAATTGGATCAGGCGATGAAGGGTGGAGAACCCCCAGTTGGCGCAAGCTAGCCGCCCAATCAAAGAAGCCGCGGACTTCTTGGAAAAAATAGTCTCTCGAAAGGATAGGACTTTGGTTCTCTGTCATCACAATTCTGACCTTGACGCCGTTGCAAGCGCGACCGTTCTTTCTGAAACCCTGAAAGGGATGGGCGTGGATTGCCGTGCGGCGGCGGCGGAAAGCGTCTCGACGCTTGGCAAGACAATTTTGCATTTTTTCGGCAAGGAGATCGAAGTCGACCCGCCGTTGGATTTCGACCTCGTAATTCTGGTGGACACCTCCGGGTATGGCCATCTCGGAGACTTCGGGGCGCAGGTCAGGGAATTCCCCGGCAAGCTCGCGGTGATAGATCACCACAGGCCTGTCGAGGAAATGCAAAAGGCGGCCGAGTTCTACTTCGTCAAGGAGGACTATTCTTCCGAATCCGAGCTGATTTTCAAAATCATTTCTGAGATGGGGGGGACGCTCTCGCCTGAGCAGGCCTCGCTTTTGCTTTCTGGGATAATAAGCGACACCGCTCATTTCAGGCTCGCGAGGCCGGAGACTTTCGGGATACTCGCTTCGCTCATCGAGGCTGGGGCAGATTACAGGAAGATGATCGAGATATTGAAAACTCCCGAGGACCCGTCGAGGAGGATAGCTATGCTGAAGGCGGCCAGCAGGTCCGAAACGACACGACTTGAAGATCAGATAATAGTTTTCTCGGAACTCGGTTCATTTGAAGGCGATGCGGCATCGATGCTAGTTAGGATAGGCGCTGACGCGGCATTCGTCGGGTGCGAGGACAAGGGAGATCTAAGGCTAAGCGGGAGGGCTCGTTCCGAATTCGTCGAAAAAACCGGGTTGCACATGGGTAAATTCATGGAAGAGCTGTCGAAAACATTCAATGGGAGCGGCGGCGGACACCCGAGCGCGGCGAGCATGAACGGGAAAGGCAAGTTCAAGGACATGAAAAAACACCTGTTTAAACAACTGCAACAAAAAATAAAACCGAAAACATGAAACAAGAAGCGCTGAAAACTCTGGAGAACGCGGGATATCGGATTTTGGGCAAAGAAGGGCACAGCGCTGTGAAGGTCTGCCATTGGGCTAAGAAGAGCCTCTTGGGCGAGGGCGTTTGCTACAAGGAGAAATTCTACGGAAATGAGTTGGGAGTGAGGAGCCACCTCTGCCTCCAGCTGACGCCAAGCCTGAAGCTGTGCGACCACCGCTGCGTATACTGCTGGCGTGACATCGAAAACACGGCGTCCGGCTGGGAAGATGGCGTCGACAGCCCGGAAGAAATACTGGACTCCGCGCTAACCGCTCAGAGAATCCTCCTGAGCGGGTTCGGCGGCAACCCGGACGTGGACAAGCAAAAGTTCAAGGAGGCCCAGAAGCCGAGGCATTGCGCGATATCGTTATCGGGCGAGCCGACTCTCTACCCGAAAATAAACGAGTTGATCGAGGCATGCAAGAGCAGGGGGATGTCGAGCTTCCTCGTGACGAACGGATTGCACCCTGAGGTCCTTGAAAATCTCGTACCTCCAACGCAACTCTACCTCTCGCTCGTCGCCCCGGACCCCAAAACGTACAATGAAGTCTGCATGCCTTTGCGTCAGAACGGCTGGGATAAGCTGAACAAGAGCTTGGAAGTCTTGTCGGGACTTGGCGGTAGGCGAGTTGTCAGGCTGACCCTCGTGAAGGACATGAACCTCAAGAATCCCGCGGGTTACGCAAAGATGATCGAAAGGGCAAACCCAGACTTTGTGGAGGCAAAGGCGTACATGTACGTGGGCTACTCGAGGAAGCGACTCAAGATGGAAAACATGCCACTGCACCAGGAGATCTCCGAGTTCGCGAAAGAACTGGAGAAATATTGCGGCTACGGGGTGGTTGACGAGTCGGAGCCGAGCAGGGTAGTTTTGCTGAAAAGATGATTTTCGCCTAAGCGCAAATTTTAAAGGTATGGGTGAGTAAAAATATTGGAGGAGTTTGAGTGGTTGTAAGAGTAGAAGACTTCATGACGAGAAAAGTCGTGACTATTGAATCTTCAAAAAGCATTCTTGAGGCGGCAAAAACATTGACCGACCAGCACGTCGGGAGCCTGGTCGTCTTGAAGGCGGGCAAGCCTCTCGGCATAGTGACAGACCGCGACATAGTCACCCGCGCCGTTGTTGTTGGGCTTTCTCTGGAATCCGAAAAATTGGAGAAGATAATATCAAAGCCTTTGATCACGGTCAGCCGGGACACCCTCATGCTCGAGGCCGTCGAGCTTATGGAGAGGCACTCCATCAGGAGGATACCCGTCGTGAGCAAGGACAAAATCGTCGGGATCGTGACATCAAGCGATGTCGGGCGGGCATCAAAAATCCTGGCGCCATATCTCCTACCCAGAATACCCGAGATTTATCTCCTGCCTAAAAAAATGGACAGCGAGTACAAGTCGGTCGATTAGAAGTGGAAAAGTGAAAAAACTTGTTAAGGAGATGCGCGATTATTTCGACGTCCAGAACGAGGTCAGGGAAAAAATGCTGGAACTCTCGAGAGAGGTAATACGGAACTCTTCACGCTCGATCTCTGCCACCCACCGGCAGGAAAAGAAATTAGCTTTGAATTTTCTGACAACCGCGAAGAAGAAACTTGGCGAGATGGAAAAAATCGCCGGGAAATATCCTCAACTTTCGAGCTACGGGTACATTCACTCCGCGCAGCAGGAGTACGTCGAGGCGGAAATAATCAAAAGATTGTCCGAGAACGGCGAAATACCGTCACCAAAAAAGCTTGGAGTACATTTCATCCCCTATCTAGGCGGGGTCTCGGACGCGATAGGTGAACTGAGGCGGACGGTGCTTGACATGATCCGCAGAAACGAGGTCCAGAAAGCCGAGAAAACGCTCACGATAATGGAGGAACTATTCGAGTTCCTTATGGAGTTCGACTATGTGGATGCGGTCATCCCAGGCATGAGGCGCCGGCAGGACGTGAGCAGGCAGATACTGGAAAAGACCCGCGGAGACCTGACGACTGCGCTGAGACAGGAAAAACTCGAGAAGGCCCTGAGGAGAGGCAAATGACCTCCTTCGATGCAAAGAAATTGAAATCGCTGGCCGAAAAAAACTTTGAGGAGGCTTGGTTCGAGGGCGGGAAGCTGATAAAGAAGGAAGGCAGGGTTTTCGAGCTCGCGCCGAAGGGCAAGGCCCATCCTCTCTTTGAGCTGATTGAAAGGGTGAGGAAAACTTTGCTCGGGCTTGGGCTCACGGAGGCCATCGTCCCGGTCCTTGTCGACAAGCGTGAAGTTTACGCGCAGTACGGCGACGAAGCACCGGTGATATTGGATCGAGTCTTCTTCCTTGCCGGGCTCGAGAGGCCGGATATTGGGATTGGGAAATCGAAACTCCAGCAGATTCAGAAAGCTGTCACCGGATTCAGGGATGTCGAGAAGTTGCAGGAGGTATTCAGGCGGTACAAGAAGGGGAAAATCGCGTCAGACGATCTTCTTGAAGTCATGACGGCCGAGCTCGGAATCAAGGAGGTTGAGGCGGGGAGGTTGCTTTCTCTCTTCTCGGAGCTGAAAGAACTGAAGCCCGTTCCGATAGACTTGACGCTGCGTTCGCACACCACGGCGGGATGGTTTGGCCTTTTGAAGGAGATCCAGCACAGGGAGCCTCTGCCGATCCAACTCTTCACCGTTGGGCCGAAGTTCAGGCGCGAGCAGAGCCTTGACGAGAGCCACCTTTACGAGTCTTGGACTGCCTCGCTTGTCGTGATGGCGGACGAGATGACGCTTGAGGACGGCGAGCACATTGTCCGGAAGGTCCTCTCGAAGCTTGGTTTTGAGGGGGTGAAGCTTGTCGTTAAAAAAGCCACTTCAAAATATTACGCGCCGGGGATGGAGATGGAGGTCTTCGTCAAGCATCCGAAGACCGGCGAGCTTCTGGAGGTCGGGGACGCTGGGTTCTACAGCCCGGTCGCTCTGGCGAACTACGGCATGTCGAAGCCCGTTTTCAACCTGGGCGTAGGGCTGGAGCGGATGCTGATGATCGAAACTGGCGAATCCGATATCAGGGAACTCGTTTTTCCACACATATACAAGCGGGCCGAATTTTCCGATACCGAGCTGGCGGAAATGATCAAGCTCGAGAGGTCGCCTGTGAGCGGCGACGGAATGAAGATCGCCGAGGCGATAGTCAGGACGGCTGAGAAGCACGCGGATGTGCCGAGCCCGTGCGAGTTCAAGGCTTACGAGGGCACGGTCGGCGGGAAGAAGGTTGTCGTGAAGGTTGTTGAGCCGGAGAGCGAGACGAAACTCGTGGGGCCGGCGGGTTTCAACTCTGTAAAGGTCTACGAGAGGAACGTTGTCGGCGTGCCGCCGAAGGGATGGGAGAAGGACGAGTTCCTGGGCGCGGTGCGTGAGAAGGGGGTCCCGACGAAAATCGACTTCATGCACGCTTTCGCGGCGCTCGCTGCAGCAGAGATTGAGGAAGCCGCCGAAAAGGGCAAGGAAACAGTGAGAGTCCAAGTGAAGAACATCAAGCTTCCGAGCGACATCAACATCAAGCTCGACGAGGTCGCGCAGCGTTACATCACGGATAACAAGAAAAGAATCGATCTGCGCGGGCCTTTCTTCACGACTGTCGTGGCTGAATTCAGACAATAGTGAATTTATTCCGATTATCAAGTTTTCGACGTGAAAGTTTTCAGAAAACCTTATTTCTTACAAAAAAACAATTAAACAGCGGGCGACCGGCATTTGCTAGCCAACACCCCCGAACCTGCTACCGCCAAGTCTTTGATAATGGTCCTTATAAAGGAAGAAACTACAGGGCAAACAACTGCCTTGTCTTCTCCAACCCAAGACGGCCGGCCTCAAAAGCATTCCCGGGATCGAACATCTCAACCACCACCATCCCGTCGAATTTGACCTCTTTCAAGGCGTCGACAATCGGCGCGAAATTAATGCTCCCCTCTCCCGGAATCAAATGCTCGTCGTTCTGCCCATGGTTGTCGTGAAAGTGGATGTGGATTATCTTCCTTCCCAGACTCCTGATCAGGCGGGCGATTTCCAACTCCGCGTTCTCAGCGCTCTCCGTCTTCCTCCGCCTGTATGCGTGTCCGATATCCAGAGTTATCCCCATGTTCTCTCGCCCTTCGACAATCGCGCCCAACTCTTCAAGACTCGAGAGCGCGAAAAAAGGCAAACCTATGTTCTCAACAGCGATTTTCACGCCCCTGTCCTTCGCGAATAATTCGCATTCGTTGAAAAATTCCAGCGTGAAATCAACGGCCGTCTGCGCGAACCACTCAACATCGGTTATCGCGATACGCCCAGGATGCAATACCATCAAATCTCCTCCCAGCCGCGCGCACGCCTCGATGCTGCGCTTCGTCTGCTTGATCGAAAAATCCCTTATCGTCGTGTAGTGGCTCGCCGGGTTCAGGTCCCAGAAGCAACCGTGGACCGAAACCCCGAGGCCGTGCGACTCTATGAGCTTCCTTATGTCGCCGAGCTGCGAGGGCTCGTGGTCAGGAAAGAAATGCGGGACGTCGTAGACGACCTCGATGCAATCCGCGCCGAGTTCAGCTATCTTCTCCACTGAATCCTCCACGGAACTGCGAACGAAAAGCAGGTTTGAGAGTCCGATCTTCATCCAGACACCATGAAATGTACGCCGGGCTTAAATTATGACTTCCGCATCGCCTCGGTCGCGAGCTGGTGCGCCATCCGCAGCGGTTCCGGGAGGCGCTGGCCCTTCGTCGTCTCGAGCGTTATCTTCACCGCCGTTTTCAAATCGACCTTGTTCCCGATGCTCACGTAAACGGGCTTGGAATCGCGCTTCGTCCTGACGACCGCCCCGATGACATCTTTCCCGTCCATCAGGGGGCTTTGCGCGCCCTTCCTGTTCTGCGGCTCCTTTGCCTCCCCGACCAGTCTCGACTTCGCGACGCCGATCGTGGGCTTGTCTATTATCACGCCCAGATGACAGGCAAGGCCAGCCCTTCGCGGGTGAGCGAGGCCCTGCGCTCCAACCATGAAAACGTCCGCTTCGGTGCCGGCGACCACCCTGAGCATCCCTTCGATCTCCCTGAAAGCGAGAAAAGTCGGCATGTAGGGGAACCTCAGTTTCACCCTCTGAACTCGCTTTTCGATCAGCTCGAGGCTCTTGTAATCCAGCACAGCGCATGCCGAATAAGCGACGTCGCCCTCCGAGAATGAGATATCGCAGCCGGCGATTCGCTCTAGCTTCTTGAAGCCGTTCTTCCTCACGACGGACTCCGCCACGCGCTTCTGCGTCCTGACCATCTCGTCCAGGTCAAACCTCTTGGGCTGCCATATCGGGAGCATGCTACCGTGAAAATTGCGCCCCGTAAGCTATTAATCTTGGGTGAAGAAACCTCTCATCATGCCTGGAAAAAGCCCGAAATGCGCGATTTGCGGCAAGGGTGTCCAGATAATGAGCTACGACACCGGATACATGAAAGTGGTCAGGCCCGGGGTGCCAAAGGCATCCTTCATTTGCTGGAAGTGCGCCGAGAAGATGCTCGGCGAAAACATCAAGCAGATACCAGAGACCGCATAGCCGGGGCTTCTGCGCGAAGGTGATATATTGGCCGGGGCAACGCCTGAAGACCACTTATTGATGTCTCTAGCTATCAAGCGTCGGGGGAAGTTCGTTGATTTGGGGCACATACGCGAGAAGGTAAGCCGGGACGCCGGACGGAAATTTTCCGAAAATGACATCAAAGGGCTCCTTTCATCGCTGATCAAGAAAGGGATCGTTGAGGGGGCGAAGGAGGAATTCGCGATAACTGAGGCCGGCCGCAAGTATTTCGACAAGAGGTGGCGGGGGATCCGCAAGTCGCTGAACCAGGAGTACCTCAAAGTCTACCGCGCGAAAGAGTACTATCCCCAAGTCATGGGCGCGATTCTTGAAATTTGCAGGGACAGGTGGGTCTCTGTTTTCAGGCTCTTCACCGGGAAGGCCTGGCTGCAGAGGAAGCTCGGACCGAAGTACATCACGATCAGAAGCGAGAAGGACGTGCAGTTCTGGCTGGACATCCACGGCATCGACTTCATCCCTTACGTTCACAAAATCAATTCTGACAAGCCAGACTGGCTGGTCCTCGACTTCGACGCGGGAAAAAACGTTGATTTTGAAAAGACGAAGAAAGTCGTTGGCGCGGCTTTTGACGTTCTCAGGGGGTACGTGGTGAAGCCTGCGCTGAAGTTCAGCGGCTCGCGCGGCTTCCAGATCTGGGCGGCTTTCAAGCCGCATGAATTGCCGAAAGATTATGCGCCGAAGAAGCTGCGCACCGAGAAACGCAAGCGCAACATGTTCACTTTTTACTCGGACATCGTGCGGTTTTTGGAATCGAAGGTTTCCGAGGAGATTCCCGGCCTGACGACTTCCGAGACAGCGAAGAAGGAGGCGAGGGAAAGCAAGGTCCTCTTCGACGCCTCGATAATCAAGCAGATGGGGGACGTCCGCGCGCCATACTCGATGCATTTCAAGACGGGGCTGGTCTCGATGCCCCTCGGGTTGAAGGAGCTCAGGGGATTCAAGCCGGAAATGGCGGACCCGGACCTTGTGGCAAAACGCTACACCGGGCGCGGGAACGAATTCTTGCTTGAGCCGACTGACGGTTCAAAACTTTTCGGTGAAGTAGTTTCGTGGTGCAAGGGTTGAACTTAATCCTTCAATAACTTCTTCAGGTTTTTTGGAAGATTGTTCGTCAGCCAATCTTGCCAATCCCGCCTCAGCTTCTTCGGGAGCCGCCTCAATTGCCAATTAATTTCTTTGGTGAGCTTAACGCCGGCATCCGAAGGATTGGTCGCGGCAACGACTTTGATAGCATAGTAGGCGGCACCGAATGCGTGCTGAGGGACGTGCGCGGTCGCCACCGCCTGGCCTGCCGCGCGCGCGGCAAAGCAAGCCACGTCATTTCTTTTCGCTTTTCGGGCGGCCGCGCACAACGCGAGACACGCGGGCGTCGAGTTCTGGTACACTGCATTTCCATAAAAAAATAGTTTGTGTGTTGGAAACTGCTACTCAACCACGTAGCCAATGTTGAGCAAACGGTGTTAGTATAGTTAAATTAACAGAACCATTTTTGTTAATTCTTTAAGTTTCTTTACAACCATTAATCTTTCAGTCTTTTCATCCCACTGTTCAATAGTATCTTTAACGACCTGTTTAAATTTGTTTTCTGTTAATATGGCAGGTTTTTTGCAAACAATATTCTTAGAGACAAAAAATCTATATATTTCTTTTAATGTATTCTGCTGTCTAAATTCTATAACTTTAATGCCTATCTTTTCAGCTTCTTTTATCATCATTTCTGTAAGTCTATCTATGAGGAATAAATCGACCTTTCTTGCCAATGCTTCATCTCCAATTTCAGGATTGCCAATTCCTAACAATTTTAATTCTATGGTTAATGGTTTATTATCTTTTGAAAAAACAATTGCATCAATTTCTCTATTCCCAACTAACCCTTTTTTCTTCATTTCATCGAAAACAAGAACATAATTATCATCAGAGATTTTCAATAGTTTGAAAATAGTAAAAAGTAAACCTTTTTCAGTTAGTTTTCCGACCTCACTCCACGCACCTCCTTGGATTGTTAGTCTCATAGCAGAAATCATATTTACAAACATCATACTTTCAATTTCATCAAGTTCAACGGATTTACCATTATTTCTAATTGTAACTTTTAACTGATAGTCGGTTTTCTTAAAGTTCTTAAGAAGAAGACTCAAAGCAGTAATATTTTTCTTGCCTATATCTAAACAAACTTCTCTGGTAGAAGTGCCACCAGTCATATTTTTTACAGTCTTATCATTTATTCCAGAAAACCACAATAATTTAAATTTATTTTCCTTACCTGATTTATCTTTAGTGTCTTGAAGTAATTTTTCTAACCAATCTTTACCACCTTTCTTATAATTGAAAATATCTTTTATAAGATCTTGTGATTTCTCTAAAAATCTTTCATTGATAGTTGCCAACACAAAAGTTCTATAATCGCTACCATTCAATATCGAGAAAATGATTTCAGAAAGTAATTCTTTCATATTTAATCCTTTATTTTTATATCATCCTCTATTGTTTCAATAGCCTCACTAATCTTTTCTAGATTTTTAAACAATCTTTCTTTCGTGGGTGTTTTTCCTCTTATTGATGAACCAGGATTTTTTTTAATTTGTTCTCTAAATTGTATCATCCTATCTCTTACCTTTTGCGCTATAAATTTATTGTTATCAGCTGAAATTTTTGAATCAGAAATTTTCTTCAATACAACTATATATTCCTCATCTATTTGTCCTACATCAGCACTTGTATATTTCCTACTTTTATCAATGTTTCTAAAATAAGTTTTAATATGCTTAAATCCTATATCTTTCGCGAACTCTACAAAATGTTTGTGACTCTCAATTAATTCATATTCTAAACTCGAATTTCCTACAACAATAGCACAAATTTTCCCATTCTTTAAAACCCTATTCATTTCAATCATTGAACG
>DYTO01000003.1:81625-82832 GCA_020725895.1 Candidatus Hadarchaeum sp.
ATATCGCCTAAATATTCGGAAAGAAGTCTAAATCTATTAATAATAAAGTGTGAATGCCCCCCAATTTCATGTTTTCTAAATAAATCAAAATCCATCCCTAGCCAAAGCATGTTGTACATATGTGCTCGATAATAATCTAAAGCATTGACATAAGGAGGGGATGTAACAATTAAATCTGCAATTTTATCTTCGGCTTCCAATTTTCTTGCATCACCTTGAATAAGTTTTATTGAAGGCGGGTTAGAGACTACTCCATTCATCTCTAAAAGTTCTTTTTTCATCATCTGAATCTTTTTGATAAATGTATTATCAACATCTAGACCATTACCATTTTCAACTAATGACCATACTGTAGAAGATAAGGCCACCCTGCAGAGATCATATAAATCAGTTTTTCCTTCTTGTTTTAGTTCTAATATCATTTCTCTGAGTGCTTCTAATTTTTCAATAACAGCTTTATTAAAAATTTTACTAACTGTACGGTTAGGCAAATTATTTGATCTATCTTCTATTCTTCCATAATCAAGATCGAGATATCTCTTTGTTTTTGATATTTTTCTTTCTAGGTACTCAAAATCTGATTCTATAATTAATGTTGTTTTAACTTTACTTATTAATACTGCTAACGGGTTAAAATCATTACCTATTGATGTTCTTTTATTTAGAAAACTTTCAACTAATGTAGTACCGCAACCACAAAACGGATCTAAAACAACTTCATCAGGTTTAGTAAATAAATTAATGAAAGTTAATGGAATCTGAGGAATAAATCGTGCTGGATATGAGTGGAATTTGTGAGAAAGATATTGGGTGCTGGAATCTTTGAAATCCCAATCTATTTTATCTAATTCTTTCATTGTATCTACCCACTATCTGTTTTGTTTATAATTTTCTTAAGTTGAGTGAGTTTCACACTATCTACCTTTTTACATTTAATTTTGAATTAATTAAAAAGCATTTTTTTCTCCACCAAATCCAGTTTCCTTTGCCAGCTCCTATAGACTTACCTTTAATCATTCCTTCAGCTCTTAATGATTTAGTCTGTACAAAATCTTGGATCTAGAAACATTTTTCAGTTTTTCTTCTATCTCTCTAGTTTCCAAAGGTTCCTTAGAATCTTCTATTAACTTCAGTATAATTTGTACTTCTTTGTCCATATCCATAAAATCACTAAACAAAGGTAGTCTCAAGTACTTATAAAGCTATC
>DYTO01000053.1 GCA_020725895.1 Candidatus Hadarchaeum sp.
TTCCCCCATAAATAAGCCCATTTGCGATACTGTGGCCTCGTGTTGAGACATTATTGAGACACATTTAAATACTTCTTCGGCAGACGTTAATGTGGTGTAAATGTACATAAAGGTCACAAAACTCAGGCGCCATGGAAGGGTGTTTGAATACGCGAAGGTGGTGGAAGGCTATCGAGATGGGAACATCGTTCGGCAAAGAATTGTGATGAACCTTGGCCCGATCAGGTCCGAGGCCGATAGAAGAAAATTTGAGAAGATTTTGAAGTCGTTGAAATCTGGTGAGAAGTTCGTGCGGTTTAACGACCTGAACGTGGCGGAAGACTCTGACTTTGGGATCGTCTACGTGGTGGGGAAACTGTGGGACGTCCATGGCATCTCGCAGGTTTTGAATGAGGCTTTCAGCGACGGCAGGTTCGAGTTCGACGCCCCAAAGATCGTGAGGCTGCTTGCTGCCCATCGCCTGCATCAGCCATCAAGCGACCTCGCCGCTTTTGACTGGATGAAGAGGAGGGCATTTGCGGATGTGGAGGGCATCGAGCCCCAGCACATTTACCGGACGCTTGAGCAACTCATCAAACGGAAGGATGGAATAGAGGTCGGGATTTTCAAGGAGTTCCAGCGGAGGCTGGGTCTGAAGACGGACATCGTGTTCTACGATTTGACGAGCACTTACTTCGAGGGCGAGGGCCCCGAGCTGGCGAAGTACGGGTACTCGAGGGACCACAGGCCCGACCGGAAGCAGCTCGTGCTCGCCCTCGCGATGATCGACGGAATACCGATCGCGCACGATGTATTCGAGGGGAACACGGCGGACAGGGCAACGTTGAGATACGCCGTGGTGAAACTGAAGGAGCGCTTCGATATCAGGCGCATAATCTTCGTGGCCGATAGGGGCTTATTTTCCGAAGAAAACCTCGATTTCCTCGACGAGGAAGAATACGAATTCATCATTGCCACAAAGCGCAGGTGGAACAAGGAGATCGAGAAGCTGATGCTTATTCCCATAGAAACGGGGGGGAGAGTCTCCGCCAAAGAAGTCAAGCGGGAAGGGGATCGGAGGTATATCATTTGTATAAACAAGGACACCGGGCGGGAGGAGCGGAAGCACCTCAGAGAACTCAGACGATTCCTTGAGCGGAAGCTGAAGGAACTCTCCGACTCGTGGGCGAAGAAGGGCGCAGGGAGAAGGCCCTCCAAAGAGAACGTCCTCAACAAAGCCATGAAGATCCTGGGCAGGCACAGGAGGCTCTTCGACCTGAAGCTCGACAACGGGTTGAGGTATTCCCTAAACAGGGGGGCGTGGAAGTACGAGAACGCGATCGCTGGAAGGTTCCTTCTGGTGACGACATCCGACCTCGCGGCCAAACGAGTGATGGAATCCTACAAGGAGCTGCGCACTGTAGAACAAGCGTTCAGGGAAATCAAGCACTTCGTTGACATAAGGCCGATTTACCACTTCAACGACGACATGGTGAGGGCCCATGTGTTCGAATGCGTCCTCGCGTACCTCACGGAAGCTTTAGTCGGGAGGCTTGTGCCATGCCAAAGCGCGAGGAAGACCCTCCAACAGCTCAAGGAGATACGAGCGGTCAAGTTGACCGCGAAGGAGTGCGAGGGCGTGTTTCTGAGAGAGCTAACAGAGTCCGACAGGACTCTCTTCAAATCACTTGGGTTGGCCATGCCAGAAAAAATCCTTGAATCATGAGTTTGTTGGGACACAGCCCCACAGGAGATGCATTATACGCGGGTTTTAAGGCGAAAGTGTTAAAGTTCAGTTATAACACGGTAATTTTTCACGTCTGGCCAGAACGCGCAGAGCGAAGATTATAAACTCGGAAAATAGAGTAAATCTGGAGGTATGGAAATGGCATTTAAGAAAAAGGAAAAGGAACCGGCTTTGGAGATAAACTTGAACCTTATCCCACTTTTGGAAAGCCTTGGACTAGACAAGGTCATTACGCAGGCTACCGATGCGGCAAAGAAGGGTCAGACCCAGGTCATAGACAAGATTGCCACCCGCATCCAGCAAGGGGGTATGGAAGTCCAGGTTAGCGTCGGGAACAAGAAGCGCAAGGTCCCGGTAAGCTTCACCCTCAAGATGAAAAAGCAGGAGAAATAAACGGTTTTAAGTCGGGCTGAGCGAAGGTATAAGTGCGTGTTTTCATGCCGAAGAAAAAAGCCGGTTTAGTGCTTGTAGACGAAAAAGATGGCAAACCCCATCGACACCGCCGCCACGACGGGAAACCCAGGGCCAAGTTGATCCTCTGCAGCGGGAAGGGCGGCGTCGGAAAGAGCACTGTCGCATCCGCGATCGCCACATATTTCTCAACAACAGGGCAAAAGACGATCCTGGTTTCCAGCGACCCGGTCCAGGCACTTTCGAGGATATTCAAGAAAAATATTGGGGACAACGTCACAACTCTTGAGAAGAACCTCCAAGCCGTTGAAATCGATGTTGAAAAGATAGCGAAAAAGGTCGAGACGGAATACAAGAAGATATTCGTTGACGCGCTCGCGACTTGGGTCGACGAGGAGACCGCGAAAAGCCTGCCTCTCGAGATCCTTAGCGGTGTGGACGAACTGCTCGCTCTCGACAGGGTCAGGCGCTATGTGGAAAGCGATTACGACGTCGTCATCTGGGACACGGCACCCACAGGCCACACGCTGAGGCTGTTGGGGCTGTCGAAAAAGATGAGCGAGGCTTTTGGGAAGAAACTGGCCGTTTACTTGAAGCTCCTTCACCCGCTCGACACGATAAAAGCAGCGATCAAGGGCAAGTCATACCGGCCAAAAATAGCAACTGCCTTCGAAGCGCTCGAGAAAACTGTCACGAGGATAGAGGCAATGCTCTCCGACGGCAGGACTGAACTCATCCTCGTCATGAACCCCGAGAGGTTGTCGATCCTGGAGGCGAAGCAGCTCAAAGTTGCGGCCGAGGAGCACGGCATCTCAGTCAAGCGCGCCGTGGTGAACAAGATGCTCGAGGAGTGCAACTGCAAGTTCTGCGCACAGAAGCGCGGGGAAGAGAAGGAGAACATGGGGCTCGTCCACAAGGAGTACAAGGATTTGAAAATAATCCCGGTGCCGTTCATGCCGTACGAGATCCTGAGCAGAGAACGCGTCAAACAATACGCGAAGAACCTTTTTGCCGACTAGTCGAGCAATTTCGCGAATTCCCTGTAGCTATCAGGTGTAAAGTGGAACAGAACGCTGTTTGAGTACGCGCGCACGAAAGAGTGCTTCCTGTACAGATGGCAAAAGGTTAAGCCGATCCGCAGTTTTTGTGTGAAGCTGAACATTTTTCTACCTCCTGTTCCAATGTCGTCAGTACTTGAACTTCTCTTATAAAGGTATGTTTTTTGGGGTTTTTTCACGGCAATTGTCTATTTCAGGGTGTTTTTAAGGGGGATTTTGGCGAAAAACGGCTATTTCGCGGGCGCCCATATGCACGTATTATATCATCCCTGTCGTCCACGATGGGGTCAGAACTTTGTTTCATACTGTCAAAATTTTTCTAACTATCTGCTACTTCCCCAATAAGGCGCGCGCCCGAATACCCACTAAAAGACAAACTTACTTTAGGCGTTGTAAGATACATTCTAACGATATCATTCTCGTCCCACCAATCGTATGCTGTTTCGTTGTCAAAGCCAGCAGGATAAATATTGCCATCAATTGCGTCTACTGCGTCGTCAGTTGGCCATATGTTTATCTCTACTTGCATTCCGGCGATAATGTTTCCTTCTGTGTTTGTAGGAACGATTATTTTAAAATATAAATTGTCATTGCTGCCTTCCGGCCCTGAAACCACACCATCACATTCTATACTTTCGCCATAGTTGGCTTCATTTTTTCCTGAATTTTCCCCGAGGTGGAAATTATCGATAATAACTTCCCACCCATTCTGAAACAAAAATGTTATCTGATAAAACGGTTGAAGAACGTTTTCTATCTTTCCAGAAATTATCCTGATGTATATTGTCAACTTCCCATTGATGAAATTATCCAAAGATGAGCTATCTTTATCAATAATTTTACCAAAAGTATCGGCATTTAGATATACGTAGAATGATGTTTGTTGTCGAGTATAGTTTATTAAAAAAACAGAAAAAATAAAGAAACCCACTAATAAAATGCTTATTCCTTTCTTTTTATTAATAACCTTAAACATCGTTCTCCACAATCTCCATCAGTACCCTTATCTCATCGACAAGCACTGGTTGTTTCACCCAGTCCGCTTGACCGTCAAAATCCAACTTCTTTAAGATGTCGTTTGAGAGCTTGTCTATTGCGGCAGTAAACTCGTTTTCTTTTATCATTTTGAATATTGCATTGAACTTGTTCTTTAGTGACGTTTTGTGTTGGGCTGGATTCCTTGTGAAGATATTGTCTGGAACGTTATCAATCGCTGCAGTCCACGCATTCGGTGAGAAGACATCCATCCCCTGTTTAACGTCAACTGCATATGTTCCGTCCGTGTTTTTAGACACGTTGAAATCGTTCGACTCTGCGAGAATAACCGCAACCCTAACCAAGTCCTTCGCAACCCTAACTTCGGACTCGGCCAAGTTTTCCGTTACCTCGCGATCTTTGTTCTCAAAATTACCGGCAGAATCATCCGCTGTGCTGATGAACTCATAGTATCCATACTTCTCCGGCGTGAACACCCAGTCAAACTTGTATGCGGGCCTGAAACTAACGCGATCTATTTCAAGTGTTGAAACGTTGTCCATTCCGTTGCTAGTTGTGAGGAACGCCAAATGTAGCCTTTCGACCGGCACACCAGCATCATGTGTCGCGATGAACTCACCGTCTACGTAAAGCTTCGCCTTTCCCGGCACCCACTCGATGCGATACGTGTGCCACTCGCGCGGATCAACACTTACACTAGTTATGTCTGACGCAGACAGGGAGAATGTCCTGAACTTAACCCCTCCGTCGAATTCTATGAATATTCTGTTGTCTGTCAAAATATCATCGCCCATGAATCCAATTCGCAAAGTTTAGAACGTATTGATTCTCCCACTCGGGTACTCTTGCCCGGAATTCAAGCGCGCCGTAGTTGAACGTGTCTTTTGAACTGACGTAATGACTAAATGCCTCGCCTGTCGACCGGGATTTAAGGTACAAGATTGAGTTTTCGACAATCGCCGTCCCGACCCCGGTTGTACCTATTATTGCCATGTTCCATTTCCCTTGGTCCAGATAACTGCCAGAAAAACTCGTCACGCAAATATTGGCCTGCCTGTTGCACCGATTGGCTGGCTCCGTAAAGCTGCCACCCGCTCTTCTTCCAAGCCACTTCATCTTTCCAGTTGTCCAAACTGTAGCGGTAATAAAATTTTTGTTCACCCTTGAAATTTTAAATCCATTTTGTTCAAACCATTCTAGGGCATCTTTTTTTACGTCGTTAATTTTCCTGTTGAGTATTATTTCTTTAACTGTCCGTAAATCCGCTACCCAGCGCCCGCCAACATAGTAGACAAATGCCGCGCCAAGAGCCGCCATAACCAATCCTACAATAAAAAGGATTGGGAGAGGCATTACATCCGCGTACAACAATCGGGAAAAACTAAATATAATTAGCGTTATTAGTACTGGAGCAAAAATGGAAAAGACAGTGGGAGATATTTTTTTGGAAGGTTTTTTCCGAGAGATATCCTTTTTCATAAAAATCCTTGCCACTTTTGTTATTTAAAAGTAGCTGTTTAAACACGGCGTATTATCACTAGCTAGCACG
>DYTO01000054.1 GCA_020725895.1 Candidatus Hadarchaeum sp.
TAAAAAACATATTAAATATAATAAAAAAAACGTTAGACCTGCCCCGTGTCTTCAGTCCACAGCTCCGGATTCTCCTCAACGAAATCGTGCATGAGCTTCACGCACCCCTCCTCGATGAGAATAACCACGTTTATCGCCGCAGCGGACCATTGTCTTGCTTGATCCCGCAATCGTTGTCCTGGCCGTCTCGCTCCAAGTTATTACACTATAACAATAATCTTTAAATACTTATATTGTATTAATGTAATAAATAGTGATAGAATGGAATTGAGTCAGGCAAGAGCCCTGAAACTGCTGATGGGCGGCCCCGCAACCGTCCGTGAGCTGGCAAAAAAGATGCGGCTGAGCTACTCCCGCGTCGCCGCGATCGTGCATGAGCTCACACAGCAAGGCTACTGCGAGAGGCGGGGGGGACGCGTAATCCTCACCCAAACCGCAAATGGGGAGCTGCTCAAGAAGCTGTCCTACAGATACGACCTCATCTCGCTCCTTGGAGGGGCGAGCGAATCCGTCCTGCTTTCAATTTCCAAGCCATCCGGCACGGCAGACATACAGCGCACGACAGGACACGCCCAGTCCACCGTCTACCAGGCCCTTAGAAATCTGACGACAATAGGGGCCGTTCGAAGGCAGGGAAAGAATCATGTTCTTGCGGACGACCCCGACCTGAAAACATTCACAGAGCTGCTGCGAAGGGAGCTGGAAGCGAAGGAGATCGAACCTTACGCTTTGCTTGTCCACTCCGACGGCTCCAAGCTCAAGAAGGTCCAGGCCGGCAGGCCAGCCAGGGGGAGCAAGACCGCCTTTTCCATGTTTGGAAAGTTAGGCATTGATTACCCCTCACCGAGCGACTACTATGTCGAGCCGGAAAGGGAGGTCTCGATGGAAGAAATCCTTATCCATGCCATGAAATTTTCGGAGAGAAAAACCGATGTGGCATTATGCACGGTTTTCTACATGAAAAACATCAACCGGATCGACACGGCGAAGGCGAAGGCGCTTGCGAAAGAGTTCGGCGTACTGTCGCTGTGGATTGACATGCAGAACTATGTCCGCGGCGCCCCTGTCCACGACACGGGGAGTTTCCTGCCATGGGAAGAATTCTCGGAAAAAGCGGCCGTTTACGGCGTCCGTGCGCATCCAGTCCCGTCGTCCGCCAGCATGATGGCTGCCCTGGAAAAAATCGGCGGCAAGCTCGGTTCCGACGTCCATGCATACCTCTTCGGCGGCGCCAACATGCTTATGCGGGGCCTGAAAAACGCGACGAAGGATTTCGATATCGTCGTTGGAAACAGAGGCGATTTCTTGAAACTGCGCGTGGCGATTCTCACTTCCGGATTCAGACCCCTGGGAGGTAAGGAAATCACGCCCAGCGACAAAAGGCTTGACCCGAGCGGCATTTACGTCGCCGAAGGGATGCCCAGGTTCGATATTTTCACCGGCAGAATCTGCAAAGCACTCTTTTTGACGCGCAAGATGAAGGAAAACGCCGAACCGCGAAGGTTCGGGAAGCTGGTCCTGCACATGCTCAGCTTGGAAGACGTCCTTCTCCTGAAGTCCATAACGGAACGCGAGGGGGACTTGGAAGACATGGCGGTAATCGTCAGGATGGGGGGTGCGCTGGATTGGAAAAAGATTCTCGACACCTATTTTCTTGAAGAGGCAAAAACAAAAACCCACTTCTGCTTCACAATCCTGGACAACATCGAAATCCTGCAACAGAGAGAGGGAATCGCTGTGCCAATTCGTGCGGAGCTTTTGCGGCACTGCATCGGGACCGGTATCCTCCAGTCACTCTCATACGGCGCCTCCGACATAAACAGGATCAGGAGTATGATAGACTTTCCGGAGCATACGATTAGGAATGGCGTCGAGAAGCTTGTGAAGGAAAGAATGATTCTGAAAAAGAAAAAGGGAAAACGTATAATCCTAGCGCTAACGAAACTCGGGAGAGCCTCGCTATTTCAAAAATAACGTTGCTAATCAAAACTCCATTTAGCCCTGCCCAGTGTCCTCAGCCCACAGCTCCGGATTCTCCTCAACGAAATCGTGCATGAGCTTCACGCACTCCTCCTCGTTCAGGATGACCACCTCGACCCCGTGGTCCCTCATGATCTTCGCCGTCCCCTTCCCGCGGTAGTGGAAGTTCTCCCCGGCAATCACCTTCCTTATACCGAACTGGACGACCGCCCCCGCGCAAAGGTAGCAAGGCATCAATGTCGAGTAGAGAACCGTCCCGCGGTAGCTCTTCCGCCTCCCCGCGTTCTCAAGGCAGTCTATCTCCGCGTGCAGGATCTGGCTCCTCTTCTGGACGCGGCGGTTGTGCCCGCGCCCTATGATCTTGCCGCCCTTCACCAGAACCGAGCCTATCGGTATCCCGCCCTCCCTGAGGCCTTCCCTGGCCTCCTTGAGGGCCTCCTTCATGAACTTGTCCATCAAAAACAATCGACGGTAGAGATATTTTAATCATGGTGCCGATTTAGAACGATGGTCATGCAGCAGCCGAAGATAAAACAGCTCATCCACAGGGGCATAATAATCCCCGCCTACGAGCCCAGGGGATTCTCCGTCAGGCACGGCGGGAAAAGGATCCAGCTGGACGCCGAGACAGAGGAGATGGCAGTCAACTGGGTGAGGAAGCTCGGCACAGACTACGTGAAGGACCCGGTCTTCGTCAGGAACTTTTTCCGGGACTTTTCAACGGCGCTCGGCCTCGAGAGGGCCGCCTCACCGGATGAATTCGACTTCTCCGAGATCGCGAGGTGGGTCGAGGAGGAGAAGGCCGCGAAGGAGAGGATGACATCCGAGGAGAAGAAGAGGCTGGCAGAGGAGAGGAAGAAGGTCCGCGAGGCAAACAAGGAGAAGTACGGGTACGCGACGATAAACGGCGAGCGCGTCGAGATCGGAAACTACATGGCCGAGCCGCCGAGCATTTTCATGGGGCGCGGGAAGCATCCCCTGAGGGGTCGCTGGAAGCCGAGGATAAAATATTCGGACATCACGCTTAACCTCTCGCCGGACGCGCCGACGCCGAGGACCCCGACGGGCGAGGGCTGGGGCGGACGGACTTTCGAGAACCAGGCGCTCTGGATAGCGAAATGGCGCGACAAGCTCATCGACGAGATGAAGTATATCTGGGTGGCCGACAGCGCGAGGATCAAGCAGGTACGCGAAATCGAAAAGTTCGACGCCGCGCGGACGCTCGAGAAGAACATCGAGAATGTCCGCGGCCACATCGAGTCGAACCTGACCTCGGAGGACCCGATAAGGCGGAAAGTCGCGACTGCCGCCTACCTGATAGACGTCCTGAAGTTGAGGGTCGGCGACGAAAAGGAGTCGGACGAGGCGGACACCGTCGGCGCGACCACGTTGCGTGGCTCTCACGTGAAAATCAACCACGACGGGACTGTAAAATTTGATTTCGTTGGGAAGGATTTCGTCAGGTGGGTGAAGCAGATCGGGCTGCCGCGGCAGGTCATAGAGAACCTGAAGACATTCATGGGCGGCCCGAACGAGCAGATTTTCAAGGGGGTGCGCTCGGACCTCGTCAACGACTTCCTGAACGAGGCGATGCTGGGGCTGACTGCAAAGGTCTTCCGGACATACCACGCCACGAAGACCGTCGAGGACTACCTCGCCGAGAAGGAGCTCCCGCCTTCCGCGCCGGATGCAGAGAAGAAGTACGTCGCGACGATGGCGAACCTCCAGGCCGCGATGGCCTGCCACCACAAGAGGAAGCTGCCGCCCAGGTGGAAGGAGTCCCTCGCCAAGAAGGAGGAGAGGATTCACGCCGCCGGGCTGAGGCTGAGGGAGATCAGGGAAAAGCAGCACATTGCCGAGGCGAAGGAGACAGAGGCATTCCACAAGAGGGTCCTCGCGAAGACTAAACGCATCAACATCCTGAGGGAAACACTCGAGGCGCTGAAAAAGAAGAGCAGCACGCGCTCGCGCAGGAAAAGGATGACCGCGCTCCGGAAAACCATCTCAGATGAGCGCAAGCGGCTCGAGGCCGTGAAGAGGGAGTTCAACGAGAGGAAGAAACTCCGCATTGCGGCCCGCGCCGAGCAGGTCACGAAGATGAGAGCGAGCCTAGAGGAAGCCGAACGCAAGCTGGAGCTGGCGCGCGAGACGAAGAACTACAATCTGGGGACATCCATGAAGAGCTACATCGACCCACGGGCCTTCGCCTACTGGGCCGAGAATATGGGCTACGACTGGAAGAAGATATACCCGAAGAGCCTGCACAAGAAGTTCGCGTGGGTCGAAAAATCCGGAAGATGAATGGGCATTCCGAAACTTTCGAAACGCATTTTATCACATCTGGCGGGCATCCACAACGGAGTTCAAGATTACGAGGCTGACGGCAGAAAACCGTCACCGCTGTCCCTTTTCCAAAATTTCCAAAACCTTTCTCCTAAAACTGACTGGATACTTATGCAGGTAGTTTTTGAGACTACCCCGGTCAATCCTGCGCCTGAATTCCCCCAGCCTTGACTTCTCAATCTCCCCGAAGTAAATCATGTCGATGAATGTCTTCTCCACGTCGCTCACCGGAAGCGAAAACCCGCCGTGCATGTTGTATTCATAGCCGAAAAAATAACGTTTCGAGATCCGCCTCACCAGGACGTTGTGACCAATCACTTTCCTGACGCCCGGCCTAACCATCCTGTTCGTCACGATCACTGGCGACGTCTCCTGCTCCCAGAGGTCGTGAAAGCTCATCGCGTCCTGCAGCCCGATATATGCCGGCTTCAGGCAGAACACGAAGAGGGAAGGGTCGTCGCGAGAAGTATAATATCCCTTCGTCAGCCTCTTCACCTCTCCACGCTTCAGGAGATGGTTCATCAGCACGTACGCATATCCCCTGTCGCCGACGAGCGTCGCGACAGACTGGAAGCTCACAACCGGGGAGTCCCTGAAGAATTTCCTAACCTTTTCAACATGACCTTTCATCCAGACCGCCTCCTGATGTGTTCTAGCATGTCATTGGCGTTGGGAACAAGTCCGAAGAGGACTAGCACCTTGAGTTCCTTCTCATCTACCGGAGGCCTATAATTTTGGACGAGTTTGGATAGCTTGGACTTTATTTTACCGGTATTCCCGATTTGCATCAGGAGGAAGGACACGTCATACAGATCCCGTACTTTCAATCTCGAAAGGTACGCTTCGATTTTTTCGCCCAGAATGGCCTCTGGCGACAGCGCGCGAACGCTCAGCAGGTTCCCTTCGTATGTCTCGTACTCCGTGATTATCCCGTCTGCGCGCCGGAACAAGGCTTCAAACCGTACTTCAACATCACCGAACTTCAGGGTGGAATAAAACGAGTTCTGCTTCGTCCTTTTCTTGACAACATCGAAACCCCGCTTCTTCAGCAGTTCAAACAGTTCGTCGATTTTGCCGGTATTTTTTTCTATGTAAACGTCAATGTCTTTGGAGAACCTGTTCCCGGAATAGCAACGCCAGATAGCGGTGCCACCATGGAGAACGCCTTTTGGAAAAACAGACGAAAAGACCTCGACTATGATGTCCTGGGCTATCGCTATCTCTATGTGGCGCCTTCTTTTGATTCTGGTGTGCAACAGGACCCCTCCTATTTTTTCCATTATTACCATCGATTAACTGAACTTATAATTATTTAT
>DYTO01000055.1:0-3252 GCA_020725895.1 Candidatus Hadarchaeum sp.
TTCTCGTTGAGCGAGACCAGGTCGTCCCTGTCGATCAGGTCGAGCTTCCATTTTCTCGCGCCTGCCATCAGTTGCTGCAGGCCGACCTTTACCCTGTCGCTCAGGTAGGTGTAGAGACCCATCCCGGACAATGGAAGTTTTCCGTATTTCGCTCCCAGTCTCTTTTTCAGCTCAGGCGCCGTGACGAAGAATTTCGAGGGGTCGGTCCCGTACTGGTCGGCGAACTCGTGCGGCAACTTGTTCGCGGCGGCGAGCTCTTCGTAGTAGGAGACCTTCATAACAGCGGTCAGCGGAGACCGCGCAATGGTGATCGCTTTCACAAACGGTCCCTTGCCGAAGTTGCTCATCGCGATGCTCTTGAAAATCTGTGTCTCGTTGATGAAGCCGCCGGCCATGCTTATGTCGGGGACGTGGCGGCCTTTCTTTTTCAAGAGTTGCGCGCATTTCAGAACTTGCGCTTCGAGCCAAACGGTCGGGATCCCCATTTCGTTCATCATTGGTGCTGGGCTCATCCCGGTCCCGCCGCCCGCGCCGTCGATCGTGATGACGTCTACCTTCGCTTCGGAAGCGACTTTCATCGTCCAGGCCAAGTCCTCCGTCCTGTACGCTCCGGTTTTCATGGTCACTTTCTTCGCGCCCTGCTCCCTCAGCCATTCCACATCCTCCACGAAATCGCGTTGCGCAGGCATGCCCACGCGGCTGTGGCGCTCGAAGCTCTTGAATATCCCGGCCTTGAAAGCTTCCTGGACTTTTTTGTCCTCGGGGTCGGGTATCACGATGTAGCCTCTCTTCTTCAGCGTCAGGGCATCCTTGAGATTGGTGACTCTGATTTCACCGCCTATCGCCTTCGCGCCCTGTCCCCACTTCCTCTCGATGACGTTCACTTCCAGTTTTGAAATGGCGTAAAGGTCAACGCCGCCCCTCTGGTCCTCGACGTTTGTTTGGACGACGATGTCGCCGTACTTCCAGTCCCAGAACTCGCGGAATTTTTTCACGCGTGATTCCAACTCCTTTGAGTATGTCACCTTTCCTTTCGTGTACTTCGATTCCGGGTCGACTCCGCAGACGTTTTCCCCGACGATGATTATCGCACCCGATAGCGCCGCTCCGGCCGCGAGGCCATCCCAGAATTCTTTCCCGACCTTCGTGGAACCGAATGCGCCAGTCGCAATCGGGATTTTCAGTGGGACGCCGCCAATTTTCGTGCTCACGTCCACGTTCGAGAAAAATGCAGCGTCCGGGGTAGGTTCGATTCCTTCCACGCCGCGCAGACGCGCCATTATGTTTAAATCGTACCAACTGAGTCCGTAATTTTTCAAAGATGCCGCGGTGCTGGTCCCGAACTTGTTCTGCGCGGGGTATAGGACTTCCGCGGAATGCGGAGAGCCCAACTTCACAAGGTAGGATGCATTCTTTGATACAGAGCGAGCAGATGCCGCTCGTGGGGCTGACGTCCTTCACCCTTGTCCGGGTGTTCGACAGACATTTCGTTCAGGTAAGCCGAGTCGTTTCGCACTCTTTCAGTCATTCTCCAACCGAAATCACACGGAATGGTATACAAAAAGCTTTTTGGCTGACTACTTTCATTCAAATTGGTGGCAAAATGGAACTGCCGATGTACCTAGATGAGGACGAAGAAGTGGAGGACGAGATGGAATTCCTTGAGAAGGCAAGGTACGAGATAATAGAGTACATCTTGAGGAAGTATGGGATTTTGAGTTCGAAGGACATCGCGAAAATCATGAACTGGAAGACGAAGGAGGTCAACCTCGTGCTCAAGGACCTCGAGTCCTGGGGGAGGATAAAGCGCACGAAGATGGGCAGGATCATGGCGTGGGCTCACATAGAGGAGCACATCCACAACCCGATGTTCTACTGATTTTTTCCGACCTGTCAAATTTTTATTTGAGCCCGCGGATGCTACTTTGGTAATCATGGCAGTGATGGTCGACATCAGCGCGAAGCCGGAGGTCCAGAGGGTCGCGAAGGCGACCGGGTTCATAAAGCTGAAGCCCGACACTCTCGAGAAGATCAGGAAAGGCGAGCTCCCGAAGGGAGACGTGTTGACGGTTGCGAAGACCGCGGCCATTCTCGCCGTCAAGCGCGTGCCGGAGTTCATACCGCTGGCGCATCCAATCTCGATAACAGGTTCGAACGTCGAATTCAAACTGGAGGGCTCGGGCGTCAGGGTTTTCGTCGAGGTCAAGAGCTACGGGAAGACCGGCGTTGAGATGGAAGCGCTGGCCGGCGCGTCGGGCGCGCTCCTCACGATCTGGGACATGGTTAAGGCTTTCGAGAAGGACGAGGGCGGACAGTATCCCACCACTCGCATAGAGGACATCAAGGTCTTGGAAAAGGTGAAAGGTTGAGTTTTGACAAGCACCGCGAAGAGGCGCCGAAGAAACTCGGAATCGGAGTCGTCGTCGTCAGCGACACAAGGTCGGCCGCGATGAAGGAGGGTCGGGACGTCGACGTTTCAGGCAAGATAATCGAGGATAAGGTAAAGAAGCTTGGGCACAGCTCAACTCGCGTGATTGTCCCAGACGAGGCCGTTGAGATTTCAAAGGCTCTGAAGAAGTTCATCGGCGACGAGAAGATAGACTCGGTCATTCTGACTGGCGGCACAGGGCTCGCGAAGAGGGATGTCACGATTGAGACGGTTGACCCGCTTTACGAGAAGGAGTTGCCTGGATTCGGAGAGGCCTTGAGGCGCTTGGGGTACGAACAGGTAGGGACACCGGCGCTTTTGACGAGGTGCTCTGCAGGAGTGATCAAGCGCAAGCCCGTTTTCTGCCTGCCGGGAGCGCCGAACGCTGTGAAGGTCGCGATGAAGCTTATTCTCTCTGACCTGCCACACGTTGTGAAGCACGCGCGTGATTGAAATTAGTAATACTTGTTGTCCTGAAAGCGACAGTCTCGGTCGCTATCGTAGCACTGATGTTGTTCTCGTCAGTTCCGTCCATCGGAGTAATTAGGGATTAACGTCGTCGGATAATACGGCCAATCGACGCCCTTGAGTGAATGATAATGCTGGCCAATATTGCCAACAAGGTGCTAATGGCGATAAGGATAAATGTAGGTTCAGGTTGAGGTGGAGAGCCAAAAGCGTTGAAGGTGCCGTTGTGCACTTCCGACCCTATGTAGATTTTGCCGTGCGCGAATGCCGGTGTTGACCCAAAACCGAAATTGACGCTGCTGCTCCATATTTCTTCGCCATTTTCGATGTTATGAATGTATATCTTGGTTCCACCT
>DYTO01000055.1:3262-5617 GCA_020725895.1 Candidatus Hadarchaeum sp.
TCGATGATTTTGTCGCCGATAATGATGGGTGATGCGAATCCTTCCGCTCCCCCCGTATTTTCCATCCATATTACTTCTCCATTGATGGCATCCAGCGCGTAAAGTGTCTCTATTTGCGAGTGAAAATACACCACGCCGTTTGCCACAGCTGGGGTTCCTACATACCCATCTGCCTCGAACTTCCAAATCAGAGAACCGTTCCTTGCGTCAAAAGAATAAACTTGGTTGTCGGAGGGCCAGCCGCCGCCGATGAAAAGCCTGTTGTCTACAACCACCGGATATGAAGCGATCTCCCCACCGATTCCATAATCTGAGAGGTCGACGCCCCAGATAACTGAGCCATTTTCGGCATGAAGTGCAGATAAAAACTTGTTAGGAGAAATAATACTTTCATTCTCTACCATACCCCCACTTACCAGCACAGTATTTCCAGAGACGATTACCTGCGGCAAAAAAAATTCAAGCGATGCAGGCCCGGGGGTCACAATTGAACTAACGCCTATCAATTTTTTCCACACGAGAGAACCGTTTTCAGCATCTATGGCGTAAATGTTTTCGTCGTCCGACCCGACATAGACTTTGCCGTTGGACAAGGCTGGAGAAGAATATACTTCACTTGGCATGGCATCCCATGGATGCGGAGCCACTGTCGCATTTTTCATCACGAACGTCCACAAATTATCTCCATTCTCAGCACCCCATGCGTAAATCCTTCCACCCATAGATCCCGCGATGATTTTCGATTGAACGATAATAGGTTGCGAGATAATAAACCAATCTTCGGAAGGAGGCATCTTATTCCACAACACATTTAAAATAATTGGTGTTCCAGAATCTGTATTATTAGTACGTTCAAGGTCGTGCTTAAACATAGGCCAGTCTTGGGCAGCCGAAATGCTTACTGAAATTAGGGATACAAATGTCAACACACCCAAGGCCGCAAAGACTGACTTTTTCCCCATCATACCAAAAATTAATTAACAAGCCTGTTGAAAAACCTTGGGGTCTGAGAGGGTGAAAATCGGAGCTGGGCCGGCGATCGCATTTGTTGCGTTAATCCTACTCGGCAATCTATCGCCCATCGTTGCTGACGCTGGCTTCCCTATCGAAAACAACGATGTTATGCCGGGCAGCCAGGAATTCGCTGACCTACAGAGCGCCGACAACGAGCTCTCGGCAGCTGGGATTAGGCTTGCTCTTGCTCTTGAAACCCTTGAAAACTCAATTCCAGGCACCGGATACCACGATCAAGCGCTGGAAAACTGTGAGAATATTTTGCCAGAATTCAGCCTGAAAATGCGGGGCTTGTTCGACGCGTTTGACGCGCTCGATGCCAGACTCCCCGGAATGGTAGAAAACGGTGTTATTACAGAGAACACGGCGGCTGATTTTCGCGAGAAAACCGCAATGTTCAGGGAGATTTCAGAGCCGCTGCCTTCTGCCATCGAGAACCTGCTAGCGGACATGCGCAACGATGAAAGCGAGAATTTCAGCGGACGCATGATGCAAATCCTGGAGAACCTGAACGAGGTGTCGCACAGGTCGGGATACACCGTTACCATCGTCATGTCCTCAGTGATGGATCGCAACATGGACCTGGGGCGGATAGCTCAGAACGGCGTGGCGTTCTACCTGCCGGTGAGCGCCCATGTAACACACGTAAACGGGAGTTGGCAACCGGGGCACCTAGTCCGGTTCCAATACTTCGAAGTCTATTACGTGGACAGCGGCGGTCAGGAACACATTCTCGGCTCCAGATATCCGACTTCAGGCGACGACATCGAGCTCAATGCAGGGGAAAGCTCCCCCTACCTCCTGATCATGAGCGACCCGGAATTGCCGGGCGACTGGAGGTGGCTAGGGTCGGTCGGGACGAAGCGCATACCCAAACCCGGCACGTACACAATCCGGATCAAGACCTACCTTTTGCACGTCGAGTGGCTGGGCTGGCCGTGGCAAAAGGGATGGGATTCCTATACTGACGTGCAGAACAAACAGTTGAATTTGCGTAACAGAGAGCCCATCCTGGGTGAGCCGAGCCTCCAGCCGCAGAGCGGGAACGTCGGGGACACGTTCAGGTTCAGTGTCAACGTGGCCGATTACGATTTTGATCCCGTTTTTGTGGAAGTCTTCGACGAAAGCGATAGGCGCCTGACTTCCGGAGATGTACTCCCGCACCAGTTCGTATGGATGACTGGAACTTCGAGCGAATTCTCGTGGAAGTCGGATACTTCAGATGTTGGTGAACACGAGCATCGTTTTAAAGGAACAGATGTTTATGAATATCTCCAATATCTTCCTATACTGTCTGTAGACCGACTCCCAGGCCCGACCGTTTCCGAACCAGAGCCGCCG
>DYTO01000014.1 GCA_020725895.1 Candidatus Hadarchaeum sp.
CGGATACTCGAATATACTGGGAAGGTGAGGCCCGAGGCCGGGGGTGCGATGCGCGCTGACGTCAATATCTCGCTCGAGGGCGGCGGCAGGGTCGAGGTCAAGAACATCAACACAGTCCACGGCGCGTACAAGTCACTGCAATTCGAGATCATGCGACAGAAGGACCGCCTGAAGAGGGGAGAAACCGTGAAGAGGGAGACGCGCGCATATCTGGAGAGCCAGATGGTGACGGTGCCCATGCGCGGGAAGGAGATGGAGGATGACTACCGCTACATCCCGGACCCGGACATTTTCCCGCTGATAATCGACGAGGCGCGCGTCCGGAAGATAAAGGGCGAAATCGTGGAGCCGCCGCACATGAGGGAAAAACGCCTGATGGAGAAGTACGGGATATACGAGGCGGCGGCCGAGGTCATTGTCAGCGAAAAGTCGCTCGCCGACCTTTACGAGGAAATCGCCGGGAAGGTTGACCCGGTCCTCGCGGCGACATGGTTCAGGACCGTGCTGAAGAAAGTTTTGAACTACATGAAGCTCAGCGCGGCGGAAGTGAAGTTCACGCCTGGCCAGCTTGCAGAACTTTTGAGGATGGTCGAAACAAACCAGATAACTCCCGAGCAGGGCGAGATGGTGCTCAGGGAACTCGCAAAATCTCCCGCCGAACCTCAAAAAATAGTCGAAAAGCTTGGGCTTCAGCCTCTCGAAAAGTCTGAGCTTGAAAACGCCGTGGAAAAGGCAATCAAAGAAAACCCGAACGCCGTCCGGGACTATCTCGGCGGCAGGGAAGAATCGCTGAACTTCTTGGCCGGGAAGGTCATGGGGCTCACGCGCGGCAGGGCCGACCCGAGAGAAGTCACAAAACTCCTGATATCTAAAATCAAAAAGAGCTGAATTGGCCGCCGCTAATACCCATACATCTTTTCCGGCTTTGAGGTGAACTCGGAGACTTCCATCAGCTTGTTCGTAGGCATGACTTTCGAGACGGCCTTCTCGAAATCCGCATGCTCGACAACATCCCTCCCTTCTCTGATGGCGAACATCCCCGCCTCCGTGCATATCGACTTTATGTCCGCGCCAGTCGCCTTCTGCGTCAGGCTCACAAGCGTGGAAAGCTCGACCTTCTTCTCCAGGTTCATGCTCTTCGTGTGGATCCTGAATATCGCGAGCCTAGCGTCCTCCTCGGGGAGCGGGAAGAATATCAGCCTGTCGAAGCGGCCGGGCCTCAGCAGCGCCGGGTCCAACGTGTCCGGGCGATTCGTCGCCCCTATTATCCTGACGTCCTCCATCGGGTCGAAGCCGTCTATCTCCGCCAACAGCTGCATGAGCGTCCTGTAGACCTCCCTGTCCCCGCTGGTCGACATCTCGAGCCTCCTCGCCCCGACCGCGTCAAGCTCGTCAATGAATACTATCGAAGGCGCCTTCTCGCGCGCGAGCTCGAACATCTCACGCACCATCCTCGCGCCCTCGCCTATGTACTTCTGGACGAGCTCCGAGGCGATGGCCCGGATGAACGTCGCCTTCGTCTCGTGAGCGACCGCGCGAGCGAGCAGGGTCTTCCCAGTGCCCGAAGCGCCGTAGAGCATGACACCCTTCGGCGGGTCTATCCCCACCTTCTTGAAAAGTTCCGGCTTCAGGAGGGGGAGCTCGACGGTCTCCCGCAGCTCCCTGATCTGGTCCTGCAGCCCGCCTATCTCGTCGTATGAGACGTCCGGGACCTCCTCTATCTCCATGCCCAGCACGAGGGGGTCCTTCTTGGAAGGGAGGATCTCCATGATGCTGTAAGTGCGCTGGTTGAGGGCGACCCTGGTGCTCGGCTTCAGGTCGCTCGGCTTTATGAACTGTGAAACGGCAACGACAAAATTCGGACCGGCGCTGCTCCTCACGACCGCGCGGCCGTCGTCGAGAACGTCCATTATCGTCGCGGCAATCATCGGCGGCGACTTTATCCTCTCGAACTCTGCGCGGAGGCCGGCGAGTTCCCTGTCAAGCTTCAGGTATTTGGCCTCGAAGTTCTTCTTGTCCACGTCCAGCTCCTTCACCCTGCGCTCGAGGCTCTGGATGTAATCCGTGATGTAGTCTTCCTGCTTGTTTTCCCCGTTGCTGCTTTCGGACACAATTACCAAGATAATTTCTCTGGACGATTAATAAGGTTTCAGTGGAAACCGCGCTTTATCCCTACCAGAGCGAATGCTCCGACGACGAACCGCGCTTCCTCTTGACGGCGAAGTAAACCCCGACGCCGACCGCCAAAAGAACGCCCACGACCGCAAGATAGACCATGAGCCCTTCCACGTTGAACCTCTGCCCCTCAGGCGGCTTTCCGAGTGCAAGGACTATGTCGTTCGACGCGGATATCGAACTCTTCGCCTTCAATATAATCTCGTTATAATCCGAGGCGCTCTGCGCGGACGAAAGCTCGTTCAGTGCGTCCTGCAAAATCGCCGCGAGCGTCGAGTTCTCGGAAGTGCCGACCATGTTCTCCGCCAGCGTCGCCTGGTACTGGGCCGCCGTCAGATAGAGCTGGGCCGCGGCTGAAGCCGAGACGACCTGGATGTCATCTGTCTCGCTTCCCTCGAGACTTGAGCCGTAATAATAAACGTTGTCCCAGGATTCTGTGGACGACAGGCCACGCACGCTCCTCGTGAGGTGGATCGGGTCAAGGGTGGTGAAGTAGTTCCCGCTGGTCTCCCCCCACGTCGGGTCAGCTGGCTGCCATCCCTCGTTCGGGAGGTAATATTCGAGCCAAGCGTGCCCTCTCAGGTTCTCGTTCTCATAGTAACCCCACCCGTAAACTGCCCGGGCAGGGATGCCTGACGCGCGGGCGAGGGCTATCGAGAGGTCCGTGTACTCGCTGCAGTCCCCGCGCTTGTTCTGGTATACCCACAGGCTGCCCCTCCTCTCCGGTTGTATCTCGTACTCGATCGTGTCTATGGAGAGGTCGAAGATCTTCTTTGCCGCCGAGTAAGCGTTCGTCTCCCCACCGACCGCCTGCTGCGCCGCCGCCTGGATCACGGAATTGCTTACGTCCCACTTGCTGTCTGACTGGAGGTACGGCGAAAGTGATGATGGGACTGCCGAGATGCTGCCGACGTCGCTGGATTTTATTTTCGGGTCGTGGACGTCGACCTCGTACAAAAGCTCCACCCTGACGTTCTTCGCGCTGGACGAAGTCACGTCACCCACGTCAAAAACCGCGTGCAGGTTGTTCTCCGCGTCGAAGTACATCGTGTTGACGCCTGAGCTTGTCGAGATCACGGAGGAAAACTGCCACGGGATTTCCCTGTTCAGGACGATTGTGTCGAGCGTCGCTCCGCTGGTCGAACCAAGCGACGTCAATGTGCGGTTGAGAGTGACCTTGTAAAAAACCGGGCTATAGTAGAACTTTGTGAAGAGACCCTCGAAACTTTCATTCTCCTGGAGGGACGTGGAATACCTCCATGTCGGCGGGTCTTGTGAGACCAGCGTCGCCTCGGGGCTGGAAAGGAACGGATACGATCCCGTTGGGCCCTGGACGACGGCGTTGAAGTTGTCATACCTCGTCTGCGCGGTCAACCCCCAGAGCGACAACCTGTACTCCGAGTCCGACCCCAGAACCATGCCGTTGACGTTGTAATTTTCATAAAAGGTGTAGTGCTGGCTCGGGTTTATCCAGCTCGTCTCGAAAGTGACGCTCGTCCTTCCGTTTGCGGTCGAAGTCTGCGTTGAGAGGTCCCCGGAACTGTCCCAGATCCTGATATTTTCCACGTTGTCGCTGGGTATTGACTTGTTGAGCGTGAGCTTGACGGTCTGCGAGGTCGGGTTCACGTAAGTCGAAGTCTCCAGAATGTTGAGGGCCCTGTCGTTCTCAAACGTCGCCCTGATCTCGTAAAACTCGTAATAACCGGAAACTTCCGCTGCCGCTAGGGGCGGGAACGCGCTCAACACCAGGAGCAGGGCAAACATCAGCGAGGCTTTCCTCATTTACATTACCCTTTTGATTGTTCCCTCTGTTATTAAAGCTGGTATTCATGCGAGTTGTGCTTGCGGAACTCCTCCGACATGACGAGCCATCGCGGCTGGACGAGCTCGCTGCTCTTGCGCAAACGATGGAATTCGAAGTAGTCGCAGGAATGCAGCAGGCCAGGCCCCCCGACCCAGCCTATCTTTTTGGGAAGGGCAAGGCGGAGGAACTGGCGACGCTTGTGAAAACATCCGAGGCGAAACGCGTGATATTCGCGAACCGCCTGTCCCCCTCGCAGGCGTTCAAGCTGAGCAAGATCACTGGCGTCGAGGTCATCGACAGGTTCCAGCTTATCCTGGAGATATTCGCTATGCGCGCCGGGACACCTGAGGCCAAGCTGCAGGTTGAGTATGCCAGGTTGAGCTATGAGATGCCGCGCATCAGGGAGAGAATCAGGGCCACCCTTTCTGTGGAGCAGCCGGGATTGAAAGGCGGCGGGGAGTACGAGGTCGACGTCCATTACGACGCTGTCAAAAGGAAACTCGCGGCGCTCAGGAAGAAACTCTCGACGATCGCAACCACAAGGGAGCAGCGCAGGAAGCAAAGGCGCAAGAGGGGTTTCAAGCTTGTCGCGCTCGCGGGATACACGAACGCCGGGAAGTCCACCCTCCTGAACGCCCTGACGGCAGGCGGCGCGAAGGTCGACAACATGTACTTCACGACTCTGGCGCCGAAGACCCGGGCGATAACCACCAGCGAGAAAATCCTGCTGACAGACACTGTCGGCTTCATCGACGGCCTGCCTCCCTGGCTGGTGGAAGCCTTCAAGGCAACCCTCGAGGAGATATACCTCGCCGACCTCGTGGTTCTTGTCCTGGACGCGTCCGACTCCATTCCGGAAATCCTGAGGAAATACAACGCTTCGCTCAGGGTCCTCTCGGAGTACCCCGTGCAGGTCGTCATCGCACTGAACAAGGTCGACCTGCTGGGCGCCGACGAGCTCAAAACGAAGCTTGACCTCCTGAACAGCTTCCCGCAGAGCGTCGTCCCGATATCGGCCCACCAAAAAAAGAATCTAAACGCTCTTTTAGACATGCTGCTGACGAAAATCTAGTGGTTGGAATGCCGAAAGTAGTCGTGATGAGGATGTGCCACAGGCCTTTCAGGGACAGGCGAGTGACGACTCACGTCGGCCTGGTGGCGAGGGCGTTCGGCGCGGACGGGATAATCCTGGCCGACACTTCGGACAAGAACGTCGTGGATAGCCTCGAGAAGGTCGTCGAACTCTGGGGCGGCCCATTCTTCGTGAAAAGCGGCTTGCGCTGGAAGGAAGTCATGAGGAAATGGAAGTCGTCCGGCGGCGTGGTGGTCCATCTCACGATGTACGGGCTGCCGGTCGAAGAAGCCGTGGAAAAAGTGCGCGGGAAGGACGTCCTCTTAGTCGTGGGCGCCGAGAAGATGCCGACCGAGGCCTTCGAGCTGGCAGACGTGAACGTCTCCGTCGGTAACCAGCCCCATTCTGAAGTGGCGGCGGTAGCTATTTTGCTCGACAGGATACACCACGGGGCCGGGCACAGGAAAGAGTTCAAGAAATGGAAGCTTAAAGTGACGCCGAGTGAGCGAGGGAAGCGAATAGATAAAGCTTAAAAAGGGACTTTAAGCGGCTTATCCGGATTCGATATTCTTATGTAGGAGTTATTTCCATAGAAAGTGTTGTTCTGGGTGAAAGAATTGCCGAAAAAGTTGCCAAAAGTGAAATCAAAAAAAGTAGATAAGAAACCAATCAAAACCAAGAAAGCCAAGGCAACCAAAGCTTTCAAAAAGGAGGTTGTCAAGGAAGCGCCGCCGCAAAAGTTCCCCGAGGACCCGGTTTTCTTGGACTTGCTTTACCAGATCGCCGGCATGCAGGCGACAACAGTCGCCAAGACCCTCTTCGGGAACGAGATCACGGACGAGGAGCTCTCGAAGAGGACCGGAATCTCGATCAACCTCGTGAGGAGGATCCTTTACGAACTATACGACAACCGCCTCGTCAGCTACAAGAGGCTGAGGGACGAGGACAGCGGCTGGTACATATACTACTGGCAGATGAACCCCGACCGCGGCGTCGAGCACATGAGGGGGAACAGGCGCCAGCTCCTCCAGAAGCTGGAAGAGAAGCTCCATGAGGAGAAGAACACCGTTTACTTCATGTGCCGGAACAACGACCCGAAGGTGTCTTACGATGCCGCCGCGGAAACGGAGTTCAAGTGCCCGCGCTGCAGCAAGAAGCTGGAGCCGTACGACAACTCGAACGCCGTGGTGGCCCTTGAACGAAGGGTCCAGCTCCTGAGAGAGCAGGTTACGCAGGCCTAAATCCGCGCGCCGACCGAGCGGTTATTTATTTCCGCCATGTTTGATTGATTGGGTGTTGAAATCAACAGGGAAGCCGCGCTCCGCGCCATGGAGGAAGCAGGGTGCTCGAAAAAAGTGATCCAGCACGTTTTGGCCGTCGAGGATGTTTCCCTCGACATCGCGAAAAAGATACTCGGGAACGGCCACGATGTCGATTTGAACCTCGTCAGCGTAGGGGCGATAATTCACGACATAGGGCGGTCGAAGACCCACGACGTCACGCACGGCGTTGAGGGCTCGAATATTCTCAAAAGCATTGGGCTCGAGAAGCTGGTCGGCTTCACGGAGCGCCACATCGGGAGCGGCATCCCGGCCGAGGAGGCCAGGAAGATAGGGCTGCCCTACAGGGATTTCATGCCAAAGACTCTTGAAGAAAAAATAGTTTGTTATTCGGACAAGCTCATTCACGGCGGTAGACGGATATCCTACGGGGAAGCGATGAAAGAATTCGAGGAAAAGCTCGGTCCAAACCACCCCGCGAAGGGAAGGTTCAGGGAATTGCACGCCGAAATAGAGGGCCTGATAGGGGATTCAGTCTAAAGTTTTCATTCGGCCTCGGAACTCTCGACAGGTTTTTTCCTTTCCCTGCGTTTTCCAACCACAAGGACGTTGCCCTTGACTCCCTTCACGACCAGGACTTCGCCATTCTCCGCCCCTCCCTCGCAGACCGCCGGCCACATCTTTCCATTCAGTTGGACAAGGCCCCTTGGCTTCAGAACAACCGCAGCGACCACCTCTTCTCCGATCAACTCCTCGTCCGAGAGGGCCACGGGCCTCTTCATCGATTTTTTGAACCTCAGGAAAAACAGCGAGAGCAGGAGCACCAGCCCCAAAAACGCCGCCTTCAGCGTGACCCCGGCGACATCCACCCATGGCTCCTTGTCGATGAGAAACAGGCTGAACGCCTGCGCGACAAGGCCGCCTGTGACAAAAATCCTGACCCTTCGTGTGACGAGCCCGTACCCCACCATTATGAAACCCAGGGCGATGAGAGCAATCCCGGAGTAATCCAATGTGAAAAGGCTGACCCCGAATATGAACACCAGCAGGCAAACCAGGCCGCCTATGCCTGGTATCCCCAGGCCTGGAGACGCGATCTCGAACAGTATCCCGAAAAATCCCAGGAGAAGGAGCGCGAATAACAACTCCGAGCTGCTGATCGCGTCCACGAATATATCCAACAAATTTTTGCTCAGCGGGGTCGTTTCAGAGCCTGAAATTCCAGCGTAACTCAGAACGGATGTGATGTCCGACGCCACGAGGTCTATCACGCCGGCCGCGGCGGCATTGTCGGCAGAAATCAAATCGTTACCTGTCACGAAATTCGTCGCGGTCTGTGATGACCTCCTCCTGTACGTCGCAATCTCGCCAATCCATTGCTCAAAAATGGCTGTCGATTGGACGCTCTGGTCCGGCTGCGCCGCGCCCAAGAAAGTCCCGTTCTCCATGACGGCCGTGTTCGCAGCCAGCAGGATGTATGCTCCCGGTCCAGCCGCCCGGCCGCTCGATGGCGTGACCCAGACGACTATCCCGCCGTTCTCCAGAAGCATCCGCTCCACAATCCTTCCAGTCGCGGAATACAGCCCGCTGGAAGAGTTCAGTTTTATTACCAATGCCGCGTTTTCCTGCACCGCATGGTCGATCGCCCTGATTATGAAGTCGGCCGTCCCGTTGCCGATGTACCCGTCGACCGTGATTGCGTAGGCCTTCGTCTGGGCCCGGACAGTGGTCGCCGAAGACAACAGGATTGAAAAAGCCAAGGCTGCCAGTAAAATTTTGACTGCCGTTGAGTATTTTTTCACGCTTACACCAGAACAACTGTAACGGCGTATTAATTATGTTTTTGAGTGGCGGGATTGAACGGTTCGCGCTGAAAACTTCGATGTTTCACTTTAGTCTTTTTAACATTTCACTTGCTGTCAGTATTTTGATGCCCTTGAAACGCCTCAACGAAGTGAGGTGCTTGTCGCCGGAAACGATGTAATCCGCGCCCCCGCTGTACGCAGTATTTATGACGATATCGTCGCTGGGGTCTGATTTTATCACCACAAATTTGCTCTTGATATTAACAACAGTCATCCGATTTCCAATGTATTTGATGAACTCCGTGGCGTCTCTTCCGCTCACATACTTCCTGATCCTGTCCCTCACCATGACCGAGATCAGCTCCTCCAACATTGGTTTTGAAATAACGAGTTCAGAATCAATCCCGTCTATCTTCAGGACAAGTTTCCTTGGGTTGCCTCTGCTTATCAAAGCTGAAATCATGACGTTCGTGTCCGCAACTATTCTTATCATTTATCTGCCTTTGCTTGCCGCTCTGCGGTATTCGTGAATCAGCCTGGCGATTTCGCGTTCGGAGACACCGCCGTACCTTTTTGAGCGCGCATCGACCCTCTTGAAAATTGCCTCGAGTTCACGCCTTTCCTTTTCAAGGCCGAGTTTTCTCATTATGACCGAGTCGCCCTTGCGTATCAACAACATTTTCGTTTTCGGTTTGAGACCAAGCTTCGCCCTGAGCTCCTTCGGTATCACTATCTGTCCCCTCTCGCCCACTACGCTTATTTCTTCTTCCATCGTACTCACTAATATGAAATTCATACTTTCATGTATTTATAGACAGAGATATCTGCAAGAGGTTTTGGATGGTATTTTTCAAGAGTCCGGTGGTGGGCCAAGAGGGGCCCACGTGGATTTAGGGTTCGATTCCCTATTTCAGGACGTGAAAAACTCTGAAAGTTGATGTTTTGCGATTTTAGTCTTGCGAATCCTTAAATGATGGGGGAGCGAAAGAATTTGGTGATCTGGTGAGAAATGGGGCGGCAATTAAAATACCGCAGCGGCAAGCAAAGGCAAATTCTAGTGTTATTTCTAACTCTGATTTTTATAACATCATCAATTCCTCCGTTTTCATCCGCCGCCGGCGCCACCATTTCATCCCCAACAAACATCTTTCAAAGTCAAATCGCAATGGAAGCCGCCGCTCAAATACAAAAACTCACTCAAGAATAAATTTGAAGCCGTGTTTAAGATGATTAATGAAAACAATTATGGTGGCGCAGTTGAAAAATTGACGAACGATCTCTTGAAGAAGTTGGATGCGGATGAAAATGCGGATTGGGTTAAGCAGCAAGTGCTTGTTAGTGAAATAAAAGCGTTAATCGGAATAATTAATTATGGGGTAAGCGCGTGAATAAAAAAATAGCAGCTATGCTGGTTATCTTTTTAGTTGTGGGTTTGGTTAGTTTAGGGTCTTACTATACTATACAAGATAGGCCAATAGCGGACGGATATCTTACTGTTAGCGTTAATGGATATGTCTTCAACAAAAACATTGATAATACAGAAAATTTCACCAATGGAAAAATAATTATCGAGATCTCACCATGGGTCGATATGGAAGATGTGTTGGATCAGACAGTTCCATTTGAAATAGAAATTTCAGGAGAAAACGAAACATGGTCTATTCCTTTTATTAACCTAAGAGAAAATTCTGGCAAGACAGAAATGAACTATGGCGAAAACATATTTTGCATCGGTGTGGCGCCTGGACCAGAAAATAGTGAATACAATCTTTACGTAAAAATATCTGCCCCAACTGATGTCGACGGAAAAATCAAAAGAGGAATGGTTATCTCGGTTGAGATATGGCCAACCAAAGACCCTGTAACTGCAGTGAGCGGCACAAGTTTTGTAGCAAGTTTTGACAACGAAGCTGAATTTAAACTATGGGACGAAAACAGCATAGTATCTTTTTTTATTGTTCACAAAGGGCAAACCCAAACGATTGGCGGAGGGTCAGCTACTAATCTAAAAGGGACATAAAACAATAATGCGCTACCACAAACGAGATGTACATCGGCGGGGAGAACGCTCTGACGGAAGATTCAGGGAATGTCTGAACAGCACCGATTTCGTTAGGTTCGGGTCCCGTCCGGTTCGAACCCAAAATCATGGTGGGCCCAGAGGGGCCCACGTGGATTTAGGGTTCGATTCCCTATTTCAGGACGTGAAAAACTCTGAAAGTTGATGTTTTGCGATTTTTGTCTTGCGAATCCTTAAATGATGGGGGGCGAGTATCTATTTAGCTTACCCACCCCTCGTAAAATGTATCCGTTTGGCAAAATTCCCGTGTTTATGGCGCGTTTTTGGTGAGGTCTTCATTTTCACTAATTTTGTGGCATTGATTGTTATTGAAGGTTTGATAAAATGTGTCAAAACGGCTTGAAAATTCATTTTTTTGAGTGCTTAAATGCACCAACAGCTAAATAAACACGGGGGCGAAAGAATTTGTCATGGATGAGAACCATCAGCTAACCGCTGTGGAGTTGATTGATGCCGAATATGAAGTGATTGAAAACGTGAACCTCTTGATCGGCCAAGTGAAAAGTAGCATTGAACTTCCAGAACTTGAATATCCGATTGATGGACTATTTCCTGGAGTAACTTACACATCTGCAGTTTACCCACATCTGGACGGTAGCAAAACACTCCGGCTGAACGTGGCCCCGTTGCAGTATGACAAGGAGAATGGTAATGCCTATTTCTACAAACGCATGAAATTCAGACTCACGGCAGAACCATCATTGATTTCGGTCATGCCATCTCATTGGGCGGATAGTGTGGCGCTTGGAGGAACCTTAGAAAAAGAATTTGAGATTAGAAACACCAGACAAAGCAATTTGGATGTCTCAATTGAAAAGAAAGGCGACATCGGAAATTTTGTCGATTTTGACACAAGCACTTTTTCACTGCTGCCGGGAGAATCTATAAAGATAAAAGCAACTCTCGCATCTACCGAAGAAGCAGGAGTTGGAACTTTATCCGGAGAATTTGTCGTAAAAAGCACTGGCGGAGAACAAAGTGTTCCCGTCATCATTTCGGTGTTTGCTCCTGCCCCAAAAATCAGCGTTTGGAAGGAATTCAAGCCGACATCAATCCATGAAAAAAGGAGTGGAGCCGTGATGCCTAAGATAACAGTGGCAAACTCTGGACCTGTTGAGGTCGCGAAATTGGAAATAAATGACGAAATCTTGGACAATTGGACAATCAAAAACATCAACTCCGTTTCGGTTTCATACTTCGACAACGAAAACGTTGAATTCGAAGTGAGCAAAAAAGTGTTGGAAATTTCCGTTGAAAATAGAAAACTTAAGATAAAGATTGATTTCTCTGGTGGAATCGAAGTTAACAATGGCGGCATAATCAATGTAATCAACTCTCTTGAAGAAAACGAAATAATCGAAATTAAATATCCGACGCACCCGTCAGAAAAATTACAATCTGGACTTTACGAATCCCAAGTTGCAGTCAAAGCCACGACTCCAGATTCAAGCAATTCGATAACTAAAGCCACATCTTTTTTGGAGATTTATCAAAAACACGACCAACACAGGGGAGTAAGGAGTGACGAATAATGGCAAAATTGATGCTTAACAAGTTACTAAAAAGTAGGGGGGAAAAAATTGGCCATGAAATGATAAAAATAATGTTTATACTTGTCGCAATCGCTCTGTTTATTCTTGCCGGAGTTTTATATATTGCCTTCTCTTCAATCTGTGGGCCGCTCATAGGTACACCCGCAGAACTGTCTGTTTATTCTCTTATTGACAATGATAATTTTGATTATATGGATGTTCAGGTTGTAAAGGAAGGTTCCGGTGATTATTTTATAGGCCGGTATACATATTTTTCAATTTATGTATATAATGAATTCACAGGATTTTATGGTACTAAATATACACGCATCCGGGCTGAAGAAGGCGTAAACTTCTATCGATATAGTGATGTGCGTGTAATGCCTCCAGAGGGAGATAATATCAGATTTTATTTTCTTGAAAATATTGTTGATGCGGGAAAAACATATCACATTAAAATACAGGCATTTCAGACTATATTTTCTGGAGATGTAGCATGCGCTTGATTTTTGCCCCAAAAAGTAAACTATAGACGTTGTTCAACCCTGCAAAAAAATCGGCAAAATGTTTTGTGGATTAGCTTAAAATGGTGGGCCCAGAGGGAATCGAACCCTCGATCTCCACCTTGTAAGGGTGGCGTATGTTAAGGGGGTTCACCCCATCTTAACCACTGGACCATGGGCCCGACCCGACATACGTTTACCCAAACAAAAACATTTCCAATCGTGGCTATTTGAGAACGAAAGCGATCTCCAGAAACACCAGTATTATAATCAGAATTAAAACGATGAACTCCATCGCCGTCGACCTCTGGACGTCTATCCTGTGCATGGCCATCGTGTAAAGTTCCTGCAGCCGGTCAAGCTTCTTGTCCACGAGCGTCAGCCAGTCGGATATCCTGAAGCGCTCACTCGCCATCCTGTATAGCTTCCCCAGGTACCACTCACCAGTGAGCTTCGAGATGTTGCGCGCGTCCTCGATCAGGTCCGTGACCTCTATCCTGAACTCCGCGAGCTCGCCTATCGTCCTTGAAAGGTCCCCGTAGCTCCTGCTCCCGAGCGTCAGGCCTATCCTGCTTGGCCCGCCCATCGTCTTGAGTGTGCTGTAAGCCTTGGAAGTCTTCAGGTCAAGCAGCCGGTCATACGTCTTCAGCTCCAGAAGCTGGACGAGCGCGAACTCTATCATGCGGACCAAGTCGTCGGTGTACTCGACCGCCCCGCTGATGAGCGCCGAGTACCAGTCGACTATCGCGATGTCGTCGTCCGAGTAGCTCAGGTAGGGCTTGAGCGCGTCCTCGACCTCCTTCTCGCTGAACGAGCGCCAGTTCTTCTCGCCGCGAAGGACGGCGGCCGTCTGCTTGCTGTACTTCTTCAAAAAGTCCTGTGCGTCGAGCCGCGGGTCCGAGTCGGCAATCAGGACGAGGGTGTAGATCTGCGGGTTGCCGAGGAACGGATACGGGTAGACTATCGCGCTGCTTATGGTCTTCCTCAAGTCCTGAAAAAATGCGAGCGGGACCTCGTCGAACTCCACTTCCTTGCCCTCCGATTTCACCTTACCGTCGTTCAGCCCAACGAGCTTGATCAGGCCATCGAAGCTTAGCTTCCTGAACTCAACCGAAACATAGACGCCGATGACGCCGATGGGAAAAATCTTCCCCTCGACCGTGACGTTGTATTTGTCGACCTTCTTCGAGCCGAGGTCTATCTCGAGCGGGGCGAGCCCGAACTCCCCGTACTTCGGCGCGAGGATGCGCTCTCCTTTTTTCTTCGGCCGCTCGACGAGGCTGAGCTTGTCCTTGTGGATGCGCTCGAGGTCTATGTCCCCGCCGACGTCGTAGAGGTACTGGAAAATGACCCTTCCGCTGAGCTGTGGAGTTTCCGCCAAGTTATCACCAAATAGAATTTGTCGTTCTGGGTTAATATTGGCGCCGGGGCAGGGATTTGAACCCTGGATGCGCTTACGCGCAATAAGGTGTTTGCGACCTACGTCGTAGCAACCTTACGCCTTACCTGGCTGGGCCACCCCGGCCCGGCATAAAATCTGATGCTGCTTGTTTAAAATTATTGGGTGAGCGGCGGCGAGTGCACCCGAGGTGGACGACTTCCCTGCGCAGCGATGGCTGGCACCAAGCTCCACTCCGTTTTCCGCTAGCGCCGAACCCCCTGCTTACGGTTGCTACCTTCCGATCCTGGCCGGTTTCAGCAGACAAAGGCGATTATCCCTAACCTTGCGGCTAGGGACCCGCCATGGCCGACCCAGCGGGACGCAGCTTCGTCGCCGGTAACCAGGTCACGACGCAGTTCCGGCGCCGCTCTCGAGCTTCGGCCCACCGTGAGCCCCATTTGTGGAGTAGGTAAGGGGCAGCTACCCGCCATTGCTCGCCGCCATAATGAATTTCTCGTCCATCTTAAAACGTGTTATCGTGTAGCCACAACGATGAAAATAGGCATGACACACAGATTACTCGCCGACGTATCTGTAGACCGTGCTGGGCTTTCCCCGTCCTCCTAATCCCCCAGCGGCGGGTTTCGTTTGATCTGTCTGTTGAACAAGGTTATTCTTCACCAGTTTCTGGACGGTCCTCCAGACCTCCGTCTTCGAGGCGCCAGAACGAAGCATGATGTACTGAATTGCGACTGCGGATATTTTTCCAACCTTCATTTTCTAACTCTCCAGATATTACCTCGTCGAAAAAGAAATATAAATTTAGTTTGAATTTGAAACTAATTCAAGTCGCTGAATTTTTCCCCAGGTTACAGTTTTCGGCCCCGATTTCTATCCCCAGGCCCTCCAGGAGCCCACAAGCCCTGCAAATGGACGCAGCCGTCGGTTCGCCACATTTCCCGCACCGTTTATCCCCGAACTCGGAAGGCACTTGGGCCATGTTTGCTTTGATCTTGTCAAAAGTCCTCAATATCATGAACTTCGAGTTCGGGTGGTTCTCCTCGAGGCTGTTTATGAAATCCCTTATCTCAACGTGGATCCCTCCAACGTGCGGGCACTCGCTCGAGTCCACCTCAATCCCCTTAATCATCGCGTAGAGCGCGACCTCCTTCTCCGGGATTTCCCTGAAGGGCTTTATCCTCGGGACGAACCCCTTGCGGGCCGGGTAGCTGGGTCCGAGCCGATAGAGGCGCGCCAAGTCGCTCCTGACGTAGTTCAGCATTATCGCCTGGGCCTCGTCGTCAAGGTTGTGGGCCGTCGCCAGCTTGTCCGCTCCGAGCTCGCGGGCCGCGCGGTTCAACAGCGAGCGCCTGAGAACTCCGCAGTACGTGCATGCTCCGAAACCCGTGCCCCGCTCCTTCACGAGCCCGACTATCTCGTCGAGCGTGGCACCAAGTTCCTCTTTGAAACTAATTACCTTGTGTTCGACGCCAAGCAACCCCGCGTTCTTCCTCGCGGCACGCAGGCCGTGTTCTCGGTAGCCAGAGATGCCCTCGTCAATTGTGACCGCTACCAACTCGCAGTTCTTCCTCTCGCAGTGCTCGGCCAGCAGATGCATGCAAGTAGTACTGTCCTTCCCACCAGAAACCGCGACGGCTATTCTCTCGCCGGCTTCGATGAGCTTGTTCTCAGAAATCGTCCTCTGGAACTTCCGCTCGACGCTCCTCGCAAGACACCTGTCGCAGAGGAAAGTCCCCGTGTACCTGCGGTTGTAGACCGCGTTCCTCCCGCAAAGGCTGCACTTCAAATCAACCACCCGTCACTATCCTGAAAATCTCTACCTTGCTGCCGTCTTGCAGGGGCTCTTCCTCCGGCACGAGCTTCCCGTCCAGCCTGACGGCGACGACTTCCCTCCCGACGCCGAGCTGCTTGAGGATATCCAGCACGTGCGCGCCCAAGTCCACCGCCATCTCTCTGGCCTTTTCACCGGCGAACCTCACCTCGACATTCATAACAATCCCCTGATGGCAGGGACGATGTTCATGAGTATCAGAAGAAAGACGAACAAGGAAATTATTCTCGCTGCCCTCTTCGCATTCTTTCGGGAAATCTTGAACTCGAGAACTGCTTCGAAAATGTAGCCTCCGTCAAAAGGTATCATGGGAAGCAGGTTGAAAATCCCGACCAAAAGGTTGAGGGTGAAAAGCCACTTCAGCGAGTCTATGACGAACCACGGAACCGGAGAAGTGTAAGCGTACTGGTGGAAGACCGGGCCTCCGAGAACTGCCCCTCCCGCAGTATTCAGCAGGTTCAATGGGTTGATGTATACGTCGTTGCCAAGGGCCCTGATTGTAAGAACGCCAAGGGATCCCTGATTCTCATAAGTTGGGCTATTCTCCAGTGTCGCGGTGAAAAAAAAGAAACCTTCTCCGTTATCAAAGATAATGAACACGTTGTCTCCGGGCTCGGTCCCTGCCATGAACTCCACGTAAGTGTAAACGTTGTCAATGTTCACGCCATTCAATGAAACAATTCTGGCGCCCAAAATCTGATTCTCGATGTTTTCGAGAGGGAAGCCATGGGCGACAGAGTAGACGTGGACCCCCGGTTTCGGTGCCACGAGGAGAATTATCAACCCGATAAAAACATACGATGCCACGACGTTGCTCATCGGTCCAGCGGCGAACATCCTGATCCTTTTTGATGGCCTCGCCTTCATCAGCTCTTTCTCGTCCGGCTCCACGAAGGCCCCCGGTATGAACAGCAAAAGCAACAGGCCAACGAACTTTGTCTTCAGGTTCTGTGCGCGCAGGAGAATTCCGTGGAAGAACTCGTGGATTACCAACACAACGCCCACGGCAAAAAGCCACATCAATATCGAAAGCCCCGGAATCAAACCCGGCAGGACAAACCTTATCCCCGGGACTGTGATCGAAGGCGTGGATATCAGGATTATTGCATTGAGTAGCATCAGCACGAATACAAAAACCATTATTGCGATTCCAACGACTGCGGCGAACGTTCCGTAAACCCGCCATCCGCGCGCGAACTTTTGTGATATCTGGTCTATTACGCCTGTGCCCTTTGTGGTCTTCCACATGACGGCCGGGAACGGTTTTACAAAAACGAACCCGCGTTTACTGAGATTGAATCTCTTGTAGGCCAGTAGCACGAACAGCCATATCACGGCCACCGCTGCCAGGAATATCAGCAAATCGTCCATTTTTGTCGCGTATACTATCCTCGCAGAGTTTTAACGGTGGTGGCGAGGTCTTTATTTATTCGTGGAGAATAATTTCCGTGTGATTCCAGTGAAGGTAGAAATGAAAAACGCTTACAAGCTGCTGGCGCCGCGCCCGATCGTCCTGATCACAACCGTCGACAGGAAGGGTCGCATAAACGCCGCCCCGATGTCCTGGGTCACCCCAGTGGAGTCCGAACCGCCAATAGTCGCGTTTTCCACGAGTTACGAGAGCGACACTTACAGGAACATTTGCGAGACGGAGGAGTTCGTGCTCAACCTCGTCCCGGAATCTATCAAGAAGCAGATGTACCTCTGCAGCAAAAGCCTGCCACGCGGCGTGAACGAGCTCGAGACGGCGGGGCTGAAATGGGAATCTTCCGATGTCGTCAAGCCGCCGCACGTCGTCGAGTGCCCCGTGAACCTCGAATGCAAGCTGGACTGGATGCACAAGGGACCGGAGTACGTGGTGATCGCCGGGAAGGTCGTTTCCGCGCACGCGAGCAAGGACGCCATCAAGAAGGGGATGCTCGACCCCGAAGTCGTGAAGCCGCTCCTCCACGTTTCGGGAAAGACATTCGTCGTGGGGGGCAGGACAACGAGCCTATAGAGTGAAAAAAGAACCGATTGGAATGAAAAAATCTGACAACGACAAAATAATAACAGTGAACGGCACGACGCTACCCTACGTCTTGGAGCACAGGTACGTCAAGCACGCGAGACTTGAGTTCAAGGGCAGTGAACTTCACGTAGTGCTGCCGCGGGGCGCAAGGGACGACATTTCGCTGATTGAAACGAAAATGGGCTGGATAGCAAAGAAACAATCCGAGATACAGAGGGCGATAGAAAACGTCGGGGGGTCCAGGAGAAACGAGAATGATTTTCTGGTGTTCGGGGAATTTTTCGGTGTGCAAGGCGGTTCTCTTCTGGTTGACTTCGATGGGAAATTCATCCGGTGCGACTTTAACAATCCTGAACACGTCAAAAGGCTGTTCAAAATTTTGAAAAAGGAACTGGCCGTCAAGATTGCGAATTTTGCGAAAGAATATGCCGAAAAGTTCGGCGTCCAGTTCCAGCGAATCTCGATAAAAAACCAGAGGAGCAAGTGGGCCAGCTGCTCGTCCAACAAGATCCTAAGCTTCAACATCCGGCTCGTCCACCTGCCTGAGGCGCTCGTGAGGTACGTCGTTTGCCACGAGGTCATCCACCTCTTGGTGAGCGGGCACAAGAGGGAATTCTGGAACCTCGTTAAACGGGAATTCGAGAATTACAAGGAAATGGAGAAGAAGCTATTCGAGTACTGGTACTTTTTGCAGGAAACCGGTAAATACTTCAATCCGCCGCTTCGTTCAGCCTCTTGACGACGAAATCCTTGTCGAGCGCCGTCAGGAAGGTCCCTGCGCGGGGCCCAGAAGTCCGCCCCAGAAGCGCGAGGTAGATCGCCTGAAACATCTCACCTGGCTTTATCCCGGCCTTCCCGGCTACCGAATAGATGTGGTTGTGCAGGTCGATCGCAGCGAAATCCTTCGAAGAGATGTCCATCGCGATGTGCTTCAGGCCCCAGCGCTGCTTCTCCGAAATCCTGCTCTTGACCTCGCCGGGCAGCCGGTCCAGAATCGAGAAACGCAGGTTTGCCGGCGCGTGGAGTTCCACCCATTCGCTCGCGAGGATCAGCCTCTTCATCGAAACTTCTATGTCTGCCTTTGTCGGCCTTGCCAAAACTTTCCTCTTTTTCATTATATTCACTGCCTTCTCCTCGTCGCCCTTCACCGCCTGGCAGAGCACCGCCGCGAACCTGAATGACGGCTTCTGCGGCATTTTCTTTCCGACATTGCCCGTCTGCGAAAGCTCATAGATGCGAGAAATCTGCGCCACCTTTGATTTCGCCGCCTTCGCCTTCCTGTGGTAAACCTCCTCGATCAGATCGTACTCGTCGTAAAAGTCGAGGAAGGGCATCCCGGGATCGAAGTCCTTGGCCTTCGTTGGCTTGCTCCTGAAAATGAGGAAACGGAGGAGTTCCGGCTCGGCGACCTCGAGCCATTGCGGCAGGGTGAAAATTATCCCGTGCGAGGAAGACATCGCCTCCCCCTTCAGGCTGACCCACTCGTAAGGGATCGGGTGGGGCGGGTCCTTCTTGAATATCTTTTTCGCAATCAGCTTGCCAGTGTCGTAGCTCCCGCCGAGAACTGCGTGGTCCTTCCCGAAAGGCTCGCACGTCACCCCGAGGAGCTTCCATCGGGCCGGCCACTCGACGCGCCAGGTCAGCTTCCCCTGTCCCTTGGTGAAATCCGCCTCCCCCTCGTGCCCGCATCCCGAAACGTAATCGTTCCCGACGCACTTGTACTTGACCATATTTCCGTCCCAATAAATTGCGACAGCCGTGGCAATCCTGCCGCACTTCTCGCAGAGCGGGTCGTACGGGAGCCATTCCTCGGGCAGGGGCTCCTTCCGGAACTTGTTCAATATCTTTCGAATCTCGCCCGCGCGCTCGAGAGCGGTCCTCGTGAGCCCGGCCATCTTCCCGCTCCTGTAGACTTCCGCCCCGGAGTGGATCTTCACGTTTATCCCGAAAGCTGGGAGCGAATCCACGAACGGCCTCTGGAAGTAATCGACGAAATTTTTGTGCGAAGGGTCGGGCGATGGGATGTTGATGTAAGGAAAGCCGAGATAGTGCGTGTAGTACTCAGCAAGCGCATCCTTGTTAAGCGGCCAGGGAACGCGCCTCATCGGGTCGTAATCGTCCGCGTACCAGATCGCCTCGCCTTCCGCCCCCCTTTCCGCGAGTGAGCGCCTGATCGCGTCCGCTATGAAGACGTCGTTGGCGTGGCCTATGTGGACGTGGCCTGAAATCGAGATCCCGCTGGCTATGACCTGCTTCCCGCCTTTCTTGGCCAACGCCTCAGAAACCTTGTCTATCCAATGCATTCAATCGAAAAGAACTACGCCGCAACTCTATTTAACCAGGCGCGCCGCTTCTTTCAAAAGTCTCGTGAATTCTCGCTCGTCGATGTCTTCAATTTTCCAAACCTTGACGTGCCTCAGGCCATTCCCGGTCCCCTCGATCCTCTTCGACTTCAGCTTCGCGCCCATGAAAAAACCGAGGTCTACGTGGTCCGGGTAGAAGAGGACCCACGAGACGTTCTTCCCGTCGAGGAGGTAAGTGATGTTCCCCCACTTTACGATCTCTTTTATCCCTGGAATCGATTTCTTGACAAGCTTGCGCAGCTTTCCCGCGATTGCCTTCTGCTCCGGGTCGAGCTTCTTCAGTATTTCCTCAACACTTTTTCCCTTCAGCCCCATTTCATCGCGTAAAACTCGACCCCGAACTATAAAAATATCCCAGGAAAAAATCACTTTTCAACTTCTTCCTCGTACTGCGCGGTGAGAATGTCGTGGATTGCCCTCGCCTTCAACTTCCCTATCCCGTTGACCTCCTGCAATTCCTTTTCGGGCGCGCACATCACCGTCGACACCGTCTTGAAGTGCTCGAGAAGGCGCTTGGCCAGGACCGCCGAAACTCCCGGCAGCCCCTCGACAATGAAGCGCTGGTTCTCCGCCGTGCTCAGCCCGTTGAGCTTCCTGCGCAGGGCCACCTCCTTGAACTCCTGGACCTGCTCGCGCCTGGCAAGCGTCGCTAGGAAAAGCGCCGTGTCCTGCTCGTCCTTGGTCGGGACTATCGGCACGCCGAGGTCAACGGCGATCGACGCCAGGGCCCCCCTGATCGCGTTTGGGTGGATGTCCCGCTTCCCGTAAAATTCGCCGCCTTCGAGGATCAGGACCGGGCGTTCGAAAGTCTCCCTGAGAACCTTCGTCTGCTCGAGCAGCCTCCCGTCTATCAAGGACTGCAAAAAATCGCTCGTTGACTTCCGCTCGACCCCGACTCGCTGGCTCACGACGAAATCCCCCACGGCAAGCTGCTGAAGGTCGATTTCCACGTCCAGCAACCGAAGCTCGTCCACCAGGCCGGAAGGGACCTCCCTGTGGTCGATTATCAGTTTCAGTTTTTTGTTTTCCATGTTCCCACATGACTTTCAGCGAGGGCGCTTTATAAATGGTGAAATTTTGAACGCGGTTCGCGGCAACTGATCAGCGCGTGATGAAAAGAGAGTAAATGAGTATCCAGACGATCAACCACATTGTGAAAAGAGGGAAAAAGCCGGCCTTTAATCTCTCCATTTCACGAAACTGCGATGGCTGGAAATTTAAAATGTCCGGGGACTTTTTGACGGTAAACAAAAGCGCGATGAATGCCAAAACCAGTGCCAGCAAGGAATTGCCCAGCAACGCCGACGCCGCGCCGGCCGCCGCTCCCGCTGCGGAGAAGAGCATTACCACTTTCGCGCGCAAGTCCAAACTCATATTCACACCTGTTCCCTCTACTGTCTACTTTGGGTGTTTTAAATATGGCGAGGGCAAGCATTGTGAACCGCCGCCGGTCAAAGACCAGCCGCTTCCTGCTTCAACGGCAACCTGCGGTGCCTCCACGGGCGTTAATTCAGACAGCCCCTGCCCTGCTGTGTCTCAGCCGCTTTGGAGGGAAGTCACCGAATGTATTCGTGACCATCCAACCACGTGTTTTAACCGGTGGAATTAATGCTTTAAAGTTCTCCGCTATCTGTTGAATGTTCAAAGGTGCTGGAATGAGAAGAGATTTGTTCACTGTGGCTGTCCTGGCCTGCATATCCCTGGCAACGTCGATATCGATAAACGCCATGACATCGGCTTACGTCACGTATCCGTTCCTTGGGGCGAGCGTGACGCGGGACGGCATCTACGCGGAGGTCATCGAGACGGCGCCGCAAGGACTCGACAACCCATCGATTGGGAACATATCCGACGCCATAATCACGCTAATCGACAACGCCGAAAATTCACTTACTGTGGAAGTTTACACGATTTACCAGAGCGACAACGGGCCGACCGCCGACATCCAGAACGCGCTGTACCGGGCGGCGGCGCGGGGGGTCAAAATCCGAATGCTGATAGACGACGATATTTACAATACCGTTACCCAAAACCCGAAGACTTTCGTCATGTTCGATAACTTCAGGTCGAACGAGAACTTTGAAATTCGTACTTCGGTCATCGACAACGTCGCATATCTGATGCATTCCAAGGTCTTCAACGCGGACAACCAGGTTGTGGTCGTTAGCAGCGCGAACCAGAGTTTCACGGCGATGACGAGCAATCGCGAGATAGGGTCCCTTGTCAAGAGCGACTTGTTCGCGAGGGCTATGGCCGAGATATTCGAATACGGGTGGAGCGGGACGGAAGATTTGACAGAGTTCGAAAACGGCTGGCCGATTGACTGGATTTCGCCTGTCGTGACATCGACGAACCCGACGAGCGCGCCGACCTGGGTCCCGCAGACGCTGACCGAAGTGGTTGGCTTGCTTAACTCTGCGCAAAAAACTATCCACGTCCCGATGTACGTGTACTCAGGCAGCCCCGCCCAGCTCAAAGCGGCGGCGGACAATGCGGCCGGGCGCGGAATTGAAATAAAGATGATCATCGACAAAGACTACAGCAGCACCGACCCCGACGACGACTTCAGCTATCCTTTCTTGGCTGAGTTTGGGAAGCATCAAAACGTGCAGCTCCGCGAGGCGCGCCTGACGAACAACGCGAGCTACCACGCGAAGACCCTGGTGGTGGACGGGGAGCGTGGCTACGTGGGGAGCGCGAACTGGACTTCGACCTCGATGACCGCTCGCCGCGAACTCGGCGTCAAGTTCGTCGACAACACGTTCGCGTCGGCCATCGAGCAGATGTTCCTGGCGGACTGGAACAGCAGGTACGTCGACTGGATAGTGGCTCCCGCGAGTCCGCTTGTGGCGATTGCCCTGATGACCGGCGGGATTTTCCTCTCGCTTCTGGTTCTGTTTTTCATCTACAGGAAGGTCAAGTCGATGAAACACCACGAAGACAGAAAAAGTTTCGTGGCAGAGAACTGGGCGTCCTCGAGGCACGAGCTCACGTGAAGTGGAGCCGCCGATAAGATGCAGATTGCCGATTACATTTGTCGTTTCGTGTGATTTTGGTGCACGTAAGCTTTTGAGATGGGCGCAGGCAATCAACCCCCAGTTGCATTCCTACGTTCGTTAATTCGGGTTCTGCAAGTAACGATCATCAGCATCCATATCGCACTCATTATTTTGTTGCATTCCTACGTTCGTTAATTCGGGTTCTGCAAGGAGTTTCCGAAAATAGAATTTCCCGAAGGCGGACTGAGTTGCATTCCTACGTTCGTTAATTCGGGTTCTGCAAGATTTTTCAATCTGTGCCGCCGGCTAGATCCTCCGATGTTGCATTCCTACGTTCGTTAATTCGGGTTCTGCAAGAGCGCCGTGAAATGTG
>DYTO01000056.1 GCA_020725895.1 Candidatus Hadarchaeum sp.
TCTTTTGTTTTTGCCACGGCTTCGATCTCGTCCGACACGACGAGAGGCAGTTCCTGAACTCCGTTCACGACGTGACCGCGCATGGAAACCAGTTTCTTGTCCTTCGTTGCTCCAATCGCAGATCTTATGGCGAGCCTTCTCTCCTTCCGGTTTATCCTTTCATGATAGATCTTTTCCGTTCTTGGCGGATGAGCTCTGTGCCCACCCACCGTGTGCGGGGCGAAAGCCCCTGCGCCGGCTGCCGAATAGTGGGACCCTTTAACTCGTCTGGTCCTGCTGACTCCAAGTCCCTTCCCCAGAGTCTCCGCAGATGTCCTCTTCCCGGCCATCCAGTCGGGGGCCCAGACCTGGATCCTCGCACTCTGTGCGGAAAGAACAGCCCTCCTTATCACGTCGGGCCTGAAGTCGGTTTCGAAAACGGGAGGCAGCTCGATTTCCGAGACAGGCTGGCCATCCTTTGAAAAGACTTTTGATTTCATATTCATGCACCTTGATGAGATGCCGTGCTTATGTGGGTGACGTTCGGCTGTCCCAACACAGTTTTTGGTGTCCTCATAGCCTGCCTGAGTTGAATGAGCCTCTTTGTCGTTCCGGGGATCGATCCGGACACGAGGATGTAGTCTCCCTTTAGCGTGCCGTATCTCAGGAAACCGCCCTTTGGGGTCACTTCCTTGCCGTCGGCACCGATCTTCAGGATTCTTTTGTTGAACTCCGTGCGCTGGTGGAACCCCATCTGACCGCTGAACGGAACCGTGTGCATGATTCTTGTCGGTTTCCATGGGCCAATCGCTCCGACCTGCCTTCGGCCGAACCTTGTTTTCCTCGGCAGGATTTTTATTCCCCACCTTTTCACAGGTCCTTGGACGCCCTTCCCCTTCGTTATCGCAAGCACATCAATAATCTGCCCTTCCTTGAAAACGTCCGTTGCCTTGACTTCCTTCCCCAGAAGGCCTTTGGAATAATTCCAACGATCGTCAATCGAACTTCCGCCGACCCTTATCTCAACTATCTCTGGCCTCTTCTTGGCCATGTTGCTCTTTTTCGGTTGCGTGCATGTTAGGACTCGTATGTCCGAAATCGTGGCTTCGTTTATCAAGCCCTCGGCCTTTTCCAAAGTTTTTGCATGGTCTACTTTTTTGATTTTTGGAACTGTCTTGAAGATATCATTTGGAAGTTCCTTCGCCCAGACCTCGTATGCCGTTTTCAGACCGTCAGCGGTTTTCTGATAAAATCTCACTGCGCAGACGAGGAGCGGCGGGGCCTCCACTATCGTCGCCGGGACGACTATTTCCTGACCGGTAGTGATGCTGTTCTTTCGATCATCAACGAGGAAAACCTGGGTCATGCCAGCCTTGTAACCCGCTATCCCCTGAAGGCCTACGCTAGGGCTCTCAGGCCATGCCCGCACATGGGCGAATGTTCTTGGGGCCCGGACCCTTGGGGAGAATCCCATGGACCCCTTTCGCGGACGCCTTATGTTCGGCATCTTATTCCCTCAACAGCGAGTTCAGCAGCGCAAGCGTGGCCAGCAAGGCTTCCTCTGCTCTTACAGTCGCCGTGCCTTGGTCTGGAATGGTGTTTACCATCGCATCGAACGCTTTTTCGCAATCGATACCCTGCCTTTTGCATATCTCGGGGAGCCCAGAATAGGGTCCACCGAATGCCACTGCAAGGCTACCTTCGCTATCCTTAATGTCTTTAATCACCGCATATAAAGGATTACCAAATCTGGATGTGCCGAGCCTGTAATCGGCCTTTATCACGTTCAACCCCCCGATCAGGCTTTTCGCTTTCAGGACTCTGTAACCCCAATATTCTGTGATTTTTGATTGGTCCACTATTTCGGCTGAAACCCCCTCGTCCGAGACCTCGGTTAGTTCCAAAGTAACCCTTGTACCGACTTCCAATTTTTTATCCACGAGCGCTTTTTTGCGCAGCCCGATCTCGATGACGCTTTTATCGCCCGACTCCACCACCACGCCTTCGGGGAAGCTCCCGACGGTCGCCTTCTTGTCCTCAAGGGGATGGTGAGGGGTCCTGAGGGGCGGCAGTATCCCTGCATAATGAAGCAGCGACGAGTGGGTGAACAGGAACTTTCTCAGGTATTGTGGCGTCTCCATGTACTGCAGGAGTGTTGTCATAAGTTCAGTTTCGTGTTTTTGGTTGTGCACTTTCGGCTCGTCGTCGTTGTAGACGCAAACGTTTTGGATCTTGAAAAGCGCCAGCGCTCTCCCCACCTGGCCGATCTTTTGAGTTTTGCTCTGCATGTCGGACGAATCGGCGACTAGAGATGCCGGCAGAAGAATGGAAATCGTTTTTTTCATAAACCTAGCCCTTCGCGACACCTATGGGCCTGAGCCTGGCCACTTTTCTGGCGATGCCGGCCATGTGTGAGATGTCCGCGACCTTGTCGATGTTCTTGTAAGCTCCCGGAGCCTCCTCGGCGATGACCTTGACATCGGCCGCCCTGACGATTATCCCATCGCTCTCGAGCTTGCGCTTGACGTCCTCGCCCCAGTAATTCCTCAGGGCCGCGGTCCTGCTGAGGTGTCGCCCGGCGCCGTGAGCCGTCGAGGCGAAGGTCTCCTCCATTGCCCGCTCTGTCCCGACCATGACGTAAGATGCGGTCCCCATGTCGCCAGGGATAAGGACGGGCTGGCCGACCTCGCGGTATTTCGCCGGCACGTCGGGGTGGCCCGGTGGGAATGCCCTTGTCGCGCCCTTCCTGTGGACGCAGACCCGCTTGCGCTCGCCGTTGACCTTGTGCTCCTCGAACTTTGCGATGTTGTGCGCGAGGCCATAGACCATGTGCATGCCGAGCTTCTCGGGATCGCTCCCCAGTGTTTTCTCGAAAGACTCGCGAACCCAGTGGGTTATCATCTGCCTGTTCGTGAAGCCGTAGTTCGCCGCGCACGCCATCGCCGAGAGGTACTCCTGCCCTTCGGGGGAGTTTATCGGGACGTTGACGAGCTCCCTGTCTGGCAGCTGGATGTTGTACTTGCGGGTGACGCGCTCCATCGTGCGCAGGTAATCGGAGCAAACCTGGTGGCCGAGACCTCGCGAGCCCGTGTGAATCATGACCGTTATCTGGTCCTCGTGGTCTATCCCGAATTTTTTAGCGACCCCCTCATCGTAAATCTTGTCGACGCGCTGGACTTCCAAAAAGTGGTTGCCGGAACCCAAGCTTCCTAGTTGCGGGAAGCCCCTCTGCTTGGCCTCGTTGCTTACTTTTTTTGCGTCGGCACCGGACAGGCATCCACCCTCTTCCAAGCACTCCAAGTCCTCTTTCCACCCGAAGCCGTTTTCGACAGCCCACCTCGCCCCGTGCTCGAGGACTTCGTCGAGTTGCGGGCGCGTCAGTTTTATCTTTCCCGTGCTTCCCAACCCCGAAGGCACGTTGCGGAAAAGTGCTTCGACAAGTTCGCGCAACTTCGGCTGAACATCATTTATGTCGAAATTCGTTCGCAGGAGGGAAACCCCGCAGTTGATATCGTAACCGACGCCTCCGGGACTGACCACTCCTGTCTCGGCATCGGTCGCGGCAACCCCTCCGATGGGGAATCCATACCCTTGATGCCCATCTGGAAGCGTTATCGAATATTTGTAAATTCCCTTGAGATATGTCACGTTGACGGCTTGCTCCAGTGTCAAGTCCCTTCGCATCTCTTCGAGCATCTCCTTGTCGGCGTAGATTCTCGCCGGGACTGACATCCCCGGCTTTGAACTCTGTGGTATTTCCCACCTGAGTTCGTCTATCTGGTTTATCGGTCCAGCCCACGTCATTTTTTCACAGAATTAAGACTGTTCATGCTTCTAATTACCTTTCGGTTGGAAAATTTCGACTAAATGTCGACGACGGCCTGCACCCAGCAGCCGACAGGTCCCCTTTTGATCTCCATCAAGTGATAGGTCATTGCCTTGACGGAGGTCTTGCTCTTGTGCTTTGAGGGGTCGAACTTCTCGCCCCACGCCTTCCCCTTCAGCGTGAAGACGCCGTCCTTTTCCGTGATCTTCAGGTCGAATTTTGAGAAAAGCAGGTTCTTGCTGTCGTGGATTGAAATCAGCTTGTCCAGCCAATCATATAGGAGAGCGCCCTCGTCCTCGGCCGATATCTCGACGCTTACTTCCTCCTTCCTCTCGACCTTCTCCGTCTCCGTCATCACCTCGAAAATGGCGAGCCCCGCGTTCTCGAATGCCTCCGCCAGGTCTCTGCCGAATGCGCGGAAACCGATGTCCGAGGGGTGTTCGACCCACTCGAATTTCCCCATCTCGTCCCCAGTTGGTTTATTCATGCGACACCGATCACAATCGTTTCCCGAATTTGTAAAGCTTTCCAGAAGAAAACTTTTAAGGAGATACCACTTGGGATAAGTGGTGGATGAATGTCAGAACCGAGCTATCAATTCGGGTCAGAAAAATACGTTCTTGCCATGATCCTTGGAGTTATTCTGATTTCCGCCGGCTCGATCATAAGCACGTCGAGGATATACGTTTCAAGCGCGTCCGACACGTATGACCATTTGACTTTTGCATCAAGCATCACCGGCCAGTTAGGCACGATGTTTGTGACCCTTCCTTTGCTGATAGGCGGAATTGTCAGGATAGATATGCCGGTTTGGGTCCGCGTGGTCATGGTTATCATCGGTGGACTTTTATTGGGCGCTCGATTCGCCTAAGTCAATCCTTGAAAAGACGCTTGTATTCCCCGTAACCTTCTTCTTCCAGTTTCTCTTTCGGTATGAACCTCAGTGTGGCCGAATTTATGCAATATCGTACTCTTTTTGGTTAAGTAAAAAGTTTCGTGTGTTTTGCTCAAATGATGGCGCCGGGGGGCGATTTGAACGCCCGAGGCCCATAGGGCGGGAAAGTTTGGATAATTTTTAGACTATTAAATCAATATAATGTGAGTGAAAAGGATGCAATCAACTATATACGAACTCACAATTGAACCTGTATTCAAATCCAAGGCAGAACCTATTTTTGGTATTTTCAAGACAAAGAAGTTTTTTTTCGGAGAAGATTATGAAGTCACATTGAAAATAAAAAATACTGGAACTACGTATTTTCCGGGCGGTCAGGGAATGTTTAAAGTATCCTTCCCTACGGGCCAGTCTTGGTCTATTCCTCTAGATGAACATGGAGAACTCAAAGGACTCAAAGTAAACGAAGAAAGAATGTTTGGTCCATACACTCCTGGCGCCATGTCGGAGGGATGCGTTATGTGTGTCGGAAAATTAACTGCTAATGATGGGAACGCTGTGATTTTACTCGATAAACAAGGGCATGAAAAGCACGCGCTTTCTGGTTCATTTGGAGAGTTTTTTGTGGAAAGACGCGCGGATGTTTATACCAAAATTGGCATAATA
>DYTO01000015.1:0-16999 GCA_020725895.1 Candidatus Hadarchaeum sp.
CCTACAAACCCCCAGGAGATGCGTTATACACGGGATTTAAGGCAAAAGTGTTAAAATTCAGTATTTCCATTTTTTCACCAGCATATCACGCCAGCGAAGTTAACGAAACCAAACCAAATGTTTTTAAGCATGTATTTGTTAACAATATAACAACGATTTCATGACAAAAATCTTAATCGTGTGGGACGTCAAGTCGAGAGGGACGCCGGCAACCACTTTCTACCGCGCCCTTTCCGGCTACGACTACAACACCAAAGAAGGGAAAACCCACACTCCGGGCATCCTCGACGAGCTGCCCGACGACGTCTGGGAATTCGTCAACAGGAGTACGCTGCTCATCGAGCGCGAGTACGCCGAGATGGTCGAGGAAATATTTAAGGAATTCAACGAACACCTAAAGTGGTTGCGGTTCGAGATCGCGGAGAGATGATTCGATGGCTGAAAAAGAAATGAAAATGGTCGTGGCCGAAAACAGGCACCAGGAGTACGTCAACCGAGGCTTCGTCCTCGTCGACGAGTCTATGCTCAAGAAAATTGGGGCGCGCCAGGGAGATATCATCGAGATAACCGGGACGAAAACAACGTCCGCCATCGCGATTAGGGGACTTCCAGAGGACAAGGGAATCGAGATAATCAGGATGGATGGGTTGATTCGACACAACGCTGGCACTTCCATTGGGGAAAAAGTAACCGTCAAGAAGGCAGGGGTCAAGGAGGCGAAAAAGGTCACTATCGCACCGACCGACCCGCACATCAGGTTCGTCGCGTCGGGCGAGGCAATCAAGAGAAATCTTCTGGGTAGGCCACTCGTGAAGGGCGACTTGATATCGCCGACGCCACCCGAGGAGCCAATGGAGTTGGGCGGAGACCTTCTCGACGAGTTCTTCGGCGGGATTTTCGGTAGGATGTCTTTGCCGTTCGGTCTTGGTGAAATTAAATTCGTGGTTTCTGACACTTCCCCATCCGGCGTGGTTCTGGTCACGGACATGACGAGGCTGGAGGTCCTGCAAGAGGCCGCCGAGGTCAAGGAAATGAAAGTCCCGGCTGTCACTTACGAGGATATCGGCGGCCTGAAAGACGAACTCCAGCGCGTCCGCGAGATGATCGAGCTGCCGCTCAAGCACCCTGAGCTCTTCGACAGGCTTGGGATCGAGCCTCCAAAGGGGGTTCTGCTCCACGGCCCGCCAGGCACAGGGAAGACGCTGATAGCGAAGGCCGTCGCCAACGAGTCCGGGGCGAATTTCTACGTGATAAACGGGCCCGAGATAATGTCGAAATGGTACGGAGAGAGCGAGGCCCGCCTGAGGGAAATCTTCGACGAGGCCGAGAAGAACGCCCCCTCGATAGTCTTCATCGACGAAATAGATGCGGTGGCTCCCAAGCGTGAGGAAGTGACGGGCGAAGTCGAGAGAAGGGTCGTTGCCACATTAAACACAATGTTAGACGGACTGAAATCAAGAGGAAAAGTGATTGTTATCGGAGCGACCAACCGGCCAAACGCCCTCGATCCGGCGCTTCGACGCCCCGGAAGGTTCGACCGCGAAATAGTCATAGGCGTTCCGGACAAGGGGGGCCGCAAGGAGATCCTCCAAATACACACGAGAGGAATGCCTCTTTCAAAAGATGTCGATTTGGGCCGCTACGCGGAGATATCGCACGGCTTCGTCGGCGCGGATCTCGAGGCCCTTGCAAAGGAGGCAGCGATGAGCGCCCTGAGGAAGATCCTCCCCGATATAAACCTGGAAGAGGAAGTAATCCGTCCGGAGGTCTTGGAAAAGCTCCAGGTTACAAAAGACGATTTCGACAACGCTTTGAAAGTCGTCGAGCCCTCTGCTATGCGTGAGGTTTTGGTCGAAGTTCCGAACGTGAAATGGAGCGATGTCGGGGGATTGGAAACCGCGAAACAGGAGCTTCGCGAGGCTGTCGAGTGGCCGCTGAAATTCCCGGACTCTTTCAAGCGGCTCGGAATAGAGCCGCCGCACGGGATACTCCTTTACGGGCCATCTGGAACGGGAAAAACCCTTCTCGCGCGAGCCGTTGCCACCGAGAGCGAGACGAACTTTATCTCCGTAAAGGGGCCTGAACTCCTATGTGTTTCTGGAAAAACACCAATATTCACCAGCTTCTGCGGCTTGGTGCCTGCGGAAGAGTTGTACAAAAATCTCGAACGAACAACCGAACCGGAAGTCAAATACGAAAACGTCGAAACAAGAAAACTGAATAAACCCATTTACACTTTCGGCCTCAGAACCGATGGCAAAATAGCAAAAACTCGAGTAAACCGCATCCACAAACTTCACGTGAATGACCCCAATAGGCTAAAGTTCTCAAACGGCGTCGAAATCGATGTCTCCGCAAACCAGCCCTTTCTAACATTGCGGGACGGGAAAATCCAATGGGTCAAGGCACAATCACTAAAATCCGGCGAATATGTCGCCACTCCAGCAGTAACTGGTACATTCGACAAAAATATCGAAATTGAGCTACCAAGAAACAAGCACATGCGTATTGTAAACCAAGATGACGACAGTTACTATGTTAAGATTTTCAGCACGAAGACCGTGACAAGGTTACCAAAGCACCTCACCTCCGATCTTGCGGAATTTTTGGGGTGGTTTGTGGCAGAGGGCAACATCTCAAAGGAGGCGGTGACCATATGCAACGCTGATGCCAAGAAACGTGAACGAATAATAGAACTGTTCCGGATGTTTGTCTCAAGAGACAGAATTGCAAAAGCCAAAGATGGAGTCAGAATTACCGTTTATTCCACTCCGTTGGTGTTGTTCCTTGAGCATCTATTTGAGATGCCACTAGCTCGCAAAAAATCATATGTGATAAAGGTGCCCCATATCATTTTTAAATCCACTCCAAAAATTCTGTCGAGCTTCTTGAAAGGAGCTTACGAAGGTGATGGGCACATCGACAATGTAAAGATAGAATACGGCACAATGAGTAAATCACTAATTGAAGGTATAGCTTATCTGCTCACTTCAGTTGGTGTAAAATACAAGTTTTGGAGGAGAAAGGATGGGTTATGCCTCTTAACTATTTCTGGAAAGATAGAGATACAAAAGTTCAAACGTGCTGTTTATAATGAAACATCGTTTGAAAAAATCCGAAGATACTATAATGCGCAGTATGGTATCCCAGACATTTCCGATCTAATTAGAGAGGCTAAAAAAACTCTTGATTTACACTATGGCAATGAGATACCGGAGGGCCTCTTTGAAGGGGTAATAAACCGAAGAAAGCGGTGCGGAAAAATCAGGCTTCAAAGGATGTTTGAGTTTATCGATCGATATGCTACGCAAGAATTCAAAACTTCAGATACCTACAAAACACTGAAAATAATCTCCAATGGTGATTTGAGTTGGACTCGTTTGGTAAACAAAATACAAGTTTCACCCCAGTGGATGTACGACTTGGAAACTGAGAATTCCTCATTCATCGGAGGCAGCATGCCAATGCTTTTGCACAACTCGAAGTGGGTTGGCGAATCCGAGCGCGGCGTCCGAGAGGTCTTCCGAAAGGCGAAGATGGCGGCGCCGACTGTTATCTTCTTTGACGAAATCGACTCACTGGTGCCTAGACGCGGCTCAGGCTTCGGCGACTCCCAAGTGACCGAGCGAGTGCTGAGCCAGCTTCTGACGGAGCTCGATGGTCTGGAAAAACTCGAGAACGTTGTCATGGTTGGGGCGACAAACAGGCCGGACCTGATCGACCCGGCTCTTCTCCGCCCAGGGAGGTTCGACAGGTTGATCCTCGTCCCCGCGCCGGACGAAGAAGCGCGACACTCGATCTTGAAAATACACACAAAAAATATGCCACTCGCAAAAGACGTCGACTTGAAAGAACTCGCCAAGGAAACTGAGGGCTATTCGGGAGCGGACATCGCCGCACTTTGCCGCGAGGCCGCCATGCTTGTCATGCGCGAAAACATCAACGCAAAAGAAGTGAAAGCTCAATACTTCTTGGCTGCGATGGAAGGAATCAAGCCATCGATCAGCCAAGAACTCGCCAAAGCCTACGAAGCATTCATGGAAAGACAGGTGAAACGGAACGTGAGCGAAGCGACGGAAATGCACTACTAAGGTTTTTAAGTTAAAGACCAAATTATTGGCGGAGGAACCAACTTGACTCAGATTCTAGCGAGCAGGCTTCGTGCGATGGGCGTCGTGTCGGACCGCGGCCTCCAGATAGGCAGGCTCATGGACATGACTTTCGACGAGAGGGAGGGCAGACTTGCATCCCTTGTAGTGCGGCCGATGTCCGGCGATACTCTGACCGGCATTGCGCGCGACTCCAGCGGGAACATCCTGATCCCGTACAGCGCCGTGATGTCGATCCGCGATTACCTGGTCATAAACGAGCGAGTCCTTGCGATCCAGCAGCTAAAGACCCAGCCGGCAGGGTCACCAGCCGAAGGATAGCCTGGCGGCGAGCTCGTCCGGGAGACCTTTGCCTTTTATCGCCTTTGCAGTGCGCTCCACGTCGTACTCCACGCGCTTTAGCTCAATTTCCAGCTTCTTCCCAAAATCCAGAATAGCGTAGCTTGCCTTCGGGTCCCGGTCGCGCGGCTGCCCAACGCTTCCAGGGTTTATCACGAGTTTTCCGAAAATCATCCTGTTCATGGGCACGTGCGTGTGTCCGAGGACGACGACATCGGCGGCCACGTTTCTGAATGTTTTTGCGAGCTCCGGGACCGGATCCTCCTTCAAAACCTTCCCCATGAAAAAATCCGTGGGACTTCCATGTACAACCAAGAAACTCTGGCCCTCGATACTCATCTCCAACTTTTCCGGCATCTCCTTCAGATATCTCAGGCTTCCGCCGCTGATGTTTTTGATCGTCCATTCGGCCGCTGCCGAAGCAACATTGTTGAGTTTCGAAGTGTCTTTCGATATAACGGCCTTATCATGGTCCCCTATCACGGCCTGGACCCTCTTCTTTTTCAGGATCTCGATCACCTCGTCCGGCTCCGCACCGTACCCGACGATGTCGCCGGCGCACAGGATTCTTTCTACTTCCAGCATGTCGTCAATGACCGCCTTCAGGGCTTGCCTGTTCGAGTGAACGTCCGAAATCAGGGCTATTTTCATGCGACCAATCTAACTTGAGCGATAGTTTAATATTTCTGCTCTTGTAGAAGATAAGGGGTAAATATGGCTAAAGTAATGGCAGTGGACGACGAACCCGACATAACAAAACTGATAGAGAAAATCCTGAAAAAAGCAGGGTATAAGGTCGCGACCGCGAACAGCGGCACCGAGTGCCTTGAGAAGTATCCCAAGGAAAAACCGGACATCGTACTTTTAGACGTCATGATGCCGGGGATGGACGGCTGGGAAGTCTACAGGAGTATCAAGAAAATAAACAAGAACCAGAAAATACTGTTCCTGACTGCCGTCACTCTGGAGTCGGAGGCCAGGAAAAAAATGGACGAGTTGAAAGTTTCGCACTATCTAACAAAGCCATTCGACCCCCCAGAGTTGATAGAGAGGGTCAAAAGAGTCCTCTCTGCTTGAACTTGTGAACTTCCGTCGCGATTAAAAACGGCAGATTCCTGCTTCTGCGATTAGACTTGCCCTCTCAGGTAGATGCCCAATCTCCACAGGCGTGAATTCGGTCGGTTCCCGGCCTACTTTCCTCAGTCCATCTTGAAGGATGTTCAGCGCGGCATTCAGGTCACGGTCGAGTTTCAGACCGCAATGCGGACAGCTGTGCGTCCTCACCCAAAGCGGCTTCTCGACCATCTCACCACATTCAGAACACCTTTTCGTCGTTCCTCTCGACTCAACTTTTACAACCCACCTGCCAGCTCTCTCAGCCTTGTAGGTGAGCATGAAAATGAACTTTGCCCAAGCAGCGTCTGCGCGATTCTTTCCATTATACGTCTTTTCGACAAGTTCTTTCACGTCCAAATCCTCCACCGCTATGAACTCTTGATTATTTACGTAGCGATGAGATAGCTTGTGAAGGAAATCGAACCGCTGGTTTCTTACCCGCTCATGCACCCTTGCTAGCCTTAAACACTGCTTTGCTCGATTTTTGGATCCTGCCTTTTTGCGGGAAAGCCTACGCTGCTCAAGTTTGAGTTTCTCTTCCGACTTTGTAACATGGTGGGGTGATTGACAAGGTTTCCATCCGAATCAGCAACGTAATGCTCAATACCGAGGTCAATACCTACTGCCTTTGAAAACTCTTTGAGCTTCGGCTCTTCATCGACATCCACATTAAAGCAAGCAAACCACTTCCCTGATTGCTCGTACTTGACATGAACCTGTTTGACTCTGCTATCAAACTTGCGATGAAGCACGATTGGTATCGCGCCGATTTTAGATAAAAACAATTCATTGCGTTTACAATGACCATTGATTATTTTGAACCCAAACTGGTTGTAAGTAAAAGACTTGAACCTACCGGCCGCCTTGAATCTTAGCTTACCGACTTTTCTACCGTTTCGCTTAAGGGCGGTTAGTATACTAACGTTCGAGTATAGCTGGTGGAGAACCATCTGTAGGGCTTTCGAGTAAATCAGCTTTAGCTCGGGGCGCTCTTCCTTCAGCTTCGGCAAAGTCGCTTGTAACTCGTATCGTCGCGGAATCTTGCCACCATCCTTCCGGTTCAGCCGCTCAAGGAAGTGATTGTAGATCCAACGGCATTGGTCTAGTGTAGCAATCATTTTCCGTTCCTGGTTCCGAGATAGGTAAAGGCGGAATCGGTATGTAAGTTGCATCAATTCATCTCCCCTGATAAATCAGATTTCCAAACTTCCTGATATGTCTTCTGGGGAGGGGGGTCACCGGATGTATTCAACTTAAAATTCTAATTGTTAATTAATCCTTTAAGCCCACAATAGGACAAATATTTTGCCGAAGAGGCTGATTGAATGGCTAGAGTTATAGCGTTTGCGTGCAGTAAAGGGGGCTCGGGCAAGTCAACGATAGTCGTCAACTTGGGCGTCGCGATGTCCAGGCTCGGGAAGGACGTGATAATACTCGATGCCGACCTGATGATGGCGAACGTCGGGCTGATGCTTGGCATCGAAGGTCAAAAGATCACCCTGCACGACGTGCTGTCGGATGAGGCAAACGTCTCGAAGGCGATTTACAGGGCGCCTGAAGGCGTGAAAGTTATACCCGGCGGCGTTGCCCTCGAGGGCGTGCAGAGGGCGAAGCTAGACAGGTTAAAAAAGGTCGTTGAGTGGATATCGAAAAAATACGATTACGTTTTGATCGATGTTCCTTCGGGCCTCGACCGCGACGCGATCACCGCGATCGGCCTGGCGAACGAAATAATACTTGTCGTGACACCCGACATCTCCTCGCTTTCGAACGCAATCAAGACAAAATTGATCGCGGAGAAGCTAAACGTGAAAGTGACCGGGATAATAGTTACTAGAGCGACGGGGAAATCATTCGATATCTCAGAAAAGGAAATCTCAGCGACATTGGACCTTCCGATCCTGGCAACCGTCCCAGAAGACCCGCTTCTGAGGCACGCCTCGGCCCTCGGCGAGCCAGTTATCACTCGTTACCCGCGCTCCCCATCTGCACAGGAGTTCAAGAAGCTGGCATTTGAATTCAAGGAAAAACCCTAGAATTGAGGATCGAATCGACAGCCTCGGCAACGCCCTTCCCGTGCGCGGATTTCGTGGCCGAGGTGCTCGCCTCCTTGACGACGTTCGGTGCGTTGGCCACGGCAAAACTCACCCCGGCCGCCCGGAGCATTTCAACGTCGTTCGGGCCGTCCCCTATCGCGGCAATATCCTTCAGCGGGATGCCCGTCATCGCCGAAACCTCTTTGAGTGCGCTCCCCTTGTTCAACTGCGGCTCCCTGATGTGTATCGCGAAGCCGGAATCGACGGCGATCAGGTTCAGACCCTCGCCTGAGAGGACCTTTTGAACATCAGCGACCGAGACTGTCTTTTCGAACGTGAGCCCAGTCAAGCGCTGCGGTGAGTTCCTCGTTTCCTTCAACGGCCAGAATCTTTTCCTCAATATCGCGAGCCCCTTGTCGACCTCTTTCCGGTCGCCGAGCAACTTTTCCTTCTTCGAAACCTGGTCGAACACTATCCCTCCATCCTCTGCGATGATCGGGCCGGAAGCGCCCACCAGGACGGCGGCGGCCTCCGCGAAAAGGAGGATGTTCCCGGTCGCCAGCGAAACCTTCACCCCCGCCGCCTCCGCCTTCCTGAGGGCGTCCACTGCGAGAGTGTCCAGCTTCCTGTCGAAGAACGTGATCGTGCCGTCGATGTCGATCGCTATCAGCTTGATCAAAAAAATCACCTATACTGGATCCCTTATTCCCTCGGGCGTTATCGAGAACATCTCCTCGTTTTCTGGAAGCGAGGGGCTGTCGTAAACCCTTGCGATTCGCCTAGTCGCCTTCACTGCCTTCCTCAAGTAAATCCTTGTGGTTGCGCTGTGCGCCAGGACGTGGCCACCGACGGGCTTCATGGGCTCCCCGAAGTAGACGTCCGGGACCGCCTGCACCTGGTTTGTGAAGTAAACGGCCAGGTCGTGGATGAACGCGAGCCTGTGGAGTGTCATCAGGTGCTGGTTGAGCTTCTGCTGCCTGTTGACGAGCTTCTCCCTGCCCGGGAACTCCGAACGGAAGTGGGCTGTCAGGGAGTCCACGACGATCAGTTTTATGTTCTCCCCCTTCTCGCACATCTGCTCTGCCTTTTCAGTTATCAGTATCTGTTGGTCGGTGTTGAATGCCCGCACCCAGTATATGTTCTGCAGGGCCTTGAAGGGGTCGAGGCCCACCGCGACCGCCATGTCCTTTATCCTCTCGGGGCGGAATGTCCCCTCGGAATCTATGTAGACTGCTTTTCCGTTGAGGCCTTTGCGCTCGGGCGGAAGCTGAACGTTGACGCAGAGCTGGTGGGCTAGCTGGGTCTTTCCGGTCCCAAACTCTCCAAATGTTTCTGTGACTGATTGCGTCTCTATGCCGCCGCCCAACAGACTGTCGAGCTTTTCGCTTCCTGTCGTGATAATGCCAACCTTGGTCCTCTGCTCCATGACCTTGTCCCCAGTGACGAAATCCCCTATGTCTGCGAGCTGCCTGGCCGACGCTATGACCTTCTTGGCCGTGCTCTCGCCTATCTCGGCGGCCTCGCAGAGCTCGCCGACCGTTGCGACCGCCAGCGACTCAACCGTCCTGAAACCCGAGTCGCGAAGCTTCTCGGCCATCGCCTTCCCGACGCCTGGGAGATCCTCGATTGATTTATCGACCTTACGCAAGATTTCCACTCCCGATACTTTGCAGCAAAACCCTCGCCTCTTCCTTCGGGTCGGGCGTCTTGACCTCGTAACCCCTTATCTCGAGCTGGTCCGTGAACTTGTCGTGGCGCACCGTCCCGGCCACCAGGATTTCCTTTCCGACGAGGCCGATTTTCTCGTAAAACTTCGCCAGGTCCGGATTCATCTTCAATGATTGGAAGCTTTGCTCGGCATCCTCGCCGAGAATCTGCTCCGCGACCTTCCCGAAAAGCGTCACGCGGATGTTGTCCGTGCCGTCGTCGAGCAAAAAGCTGAGTATCGACTTGTGCTCGGGAGTCACGATTTTCCCGCACTCCTCGCAGACGAGGCTAGTGTCCCCGTTGCCGATGCTCGTCCCGCAGTTGGGGCAGACGTCGAATATCGGCCGCCTGTGGAAGACGTGCGCTATCGTCCCCCTCGTCTCGACGCGCGACCCATCTCTTTGTATCTCAACGATTCTTAACCTCGGCGCCTTTGGAGAAGTGTCCTTGAGCTCTTCCGTCTTGGGCAACGATACGCCAGATGGATTCAGCTCGATTCGTCCCCTCTTGCTTAGGTGGACCTCCGGCGTGCCGAAAACAGACAAGAGGCTGTAAGCGTCGACAAATTTCACAACGTCGCCAACTTTTATCTCTTCGGCCCTTGAGGCCTGCTCGTTCCACAGCGAGACTCTCATGGCCCCGGTCTCGTCCGCTATCTTCACGGACGCGACTTTCCCAGAAGAGCCGTCGGCCCTCTTGAAATCCTTCACGGGGGAAATTTCCATGACCCTTCCAACGACGCTGAGCGAGGAGATGTTCGGTGTGATTTTTGATATTTTAAGGTTTGTAGACTGGATCTCGCTGACTGTGACTCCGGCCGGGTTTATCTCGACCGATGTATTTCTCCCGATGTGCACCTCCGGGAATCCGTTCAGGCCCGGCTTGGAATAGGCGTTCTTCAGAAGAACAAGGTCGTTCGGCTTCAGCTTTTGCGCGGCGTCCGCCGCCGAATCCCAGAAGGATGCGCGAATAGTCCCCGTCTCATCGGCCAAAATCAAGCTCGAAACTTTGCCTTGCTTTCCTTCACTGCGCTTGAACTCAACCAGAGGGAAAATCTGCTTCACCCTCGCTGCCAGCTCGATTGAAGGAGATGCCGCCTCGACCTCGCTCACCTTCAGCTGACGGCGCGAAACTTGCGGGAGCTTTTCGGCTTCCGGCGGGTTCTGGACAATCCTCCCGCGATATCCCAGACTTAGTTCAGTTTGCCCCTTGAAACCAACCTTGACGGAAGCGTTTTCCAACTTCACGGCGTCGCCCTGCCTCAGGCTGTCGACGAAATCGGCCCACTCGTCCCAGAGGGATATTCTTACTGAGCCTGTCGGATCGGAAATTGTGAGAGTTGCGACCTTGCCGCTCTTGCCGTCCGGCCTCTCGAAAGTCCTCGCCTGGCTGAACGAATGGACGCGACCGACGACGTCGGCCTCCCTCATCTCGGGCTTCAGGTCGGCAATCTTCACCGAAAAAACAGCTGGCGCCGGCAGGTCTTTCATGCGCGGGTCGTCCGGGTTTATAGTGATCTCGCCCATGTTGCCGAGGCCAAGCTCGGGCTGCTTGTCGATCGCCCACTTAACGTAGGCGTTGTGGACTCTAATTGCGTCCCCTTTCTTGATCTTCCCCTCGTGCAGGAGCTTCGCCTTTTCGTCCCAGAGTGTCAGCCTGATGTATCCCGTCCTGTCCTGCACCAAGAGAGAGCCGCGCAACCCTGCTCCGCCGGTTTTCCGTGAGAATTCTTTCGGCTCGCTGACGCGCGCGACCCTGCCGACGATGTCAACCTTGGACATCCCGGGCGCCAAGTCCTCTATCTTCAGCGACCTCACAACTGGCTCCCTGTGGCCTATGTCAATTTTCAGTTCCTTCGCGATTATCGTGGCGGCGCCCTCGGGGGTTATCAACCCACCGAGCTCCTCGCGCTTCTTTCTGATCCTGGACATCACCTCGTCCTGCGAAAGCCCGGACGCTCCCAAGATCTTCTGCACCACTTGGTCAAAACTCATCGCCATTTTTCCAGCCTTGAAACAATTGTCTCGCGGCGCTTAAAGGATTTTTGAGAAAGGCGTTATAGAAGTTTTATTGAAAAACGTTATTTTTTGGAAGATTTTCTGAGCTCTTCGAGAATTTCCTTCGCCCTATCCATCCTGATTTTCTTCTCAGCGATGATCCTCTCCGCAACCGCGTCAATCATGTCGCCTTGCGCGCCAACTGAAGCCGCTATGTTTCTCGCATGCAACCGGAGATGGCCTTTTTGGATCCCCTCGGTCGCGAGCGCCCTCATAGCCGCCAGGTTGTTCGCTAGCCCGACCGCCGCCATCACCTCTCCCAGATCCCGCGCGGTCTTCACTCCGAGGATTTTCCTTGTTATCTTCGCAATCGGGTGCACGGCCGTGGCCCCGCCAATCAATCCGATCGCGACCGGCATCTCTATCTCGCCGCGAAGGTCCCCATCGGAAGTTTTCGACCACTCGCTCAGCGGCTTGTAGACTCCGCCCATCGAAGCATACGCGTGGGCGCCTGACTCCAAAGCGCGGGTGTCGTTTGCCGTCGACATCGCCACCGCTATGACGCCGTTCATTATCCCCTTGTTGTGAGTCGTGCACCTGTATGGGTCCGTTGCTGCGAAAGCGTATGCCTTGATAATCGCGTCAACCACTTCCTCCCCCCCAAGCGCCTCCTTCTCGAAAACCGCCCTCGCCCTCGCCACCCTGTAGACAGCGAGATTCGAGACTATCCTGAGCAGAACCTTCCCCCCAGTCAACTGCTCGATCAGCGGCGAAACCGCCTCGGACATCGTGTTGACAACATTCGCCCCCATCGCATCTCGCACGTCTATCAAAAGGTGAACGATGACCATCGGGCCCGCCCTCGTGTCTATCGGGCGCGCCTCGACATCAATGACCCCGCCTCCCAGTTTTATCAGGAGCGGGTCCTGGGCGTTCGCGATCTTCAGAATCTGATCCTTTTCGGCCAGTATCGCCTTGTAGGCCTCGCTCGGGTTTTTGACGTTCGTCACCTGGATCTGCCCGATCATGACGGGCTTCGTGCTCTCTGTGAAAAAGCCCCCGCGAACGCGCGCGATCTTGGCGGCATTCGACGCTGCGGCCACGACTGACGGCTCCTCGATGACCATCGGGATGAGATAATCCTTGTTGTTGATCAGGAAATTCGTCGCGACACCCAACGGCAGCTGGAAAGTCCCGATGACGTTCTCTATCATCTTGTCCGCCTGCTCCAGCGATAGCGCGCCGCTCTTCCGCAGGATCTCCGTCTCCTCGTACGTCAGGTCGGCAAACTTTGCGACTAGACTCAGCCTCTCCGAAGGAGGCAGCTTGTACAGGCCCTTCAGCTCCGATGTCTTACCCATGTTACCTCTACCAATTCGGGACAAAGTTATAAATCGTTTTGAAACTGACATTTCTTGATGGCTAGGACAAGTACCAAGGCTGCGGACAGGGCAAAGAGCCAGGTCCAGATAATCGACAGGGACCTCTACCACCTGCGCGAAATCAGGCGCAGGTATTCCAGTAGGATGGTGAAAATGGGGCTGGCCTCGTGGATAATCGGGATAGTGGCGTTCACCGCATCCATCTATATCTGGGTCGGGATAAACATCGCTTCCGGTCTTGTGAATATTTGGGCCCCGCTTTTGATAGTTGCCCTGGCGGCCCCGATCGTGATATCGGCGATTTTTATACGCAGGCTGGTTGCCAAGGAAAGACGCCTCGAGCAGATGAGGAAAAACCTCCTGGACAGGTTCGAGAAGGCGATGCTCAAGAAAGTCGAGAAGATGGTAACCAAAAAGTGACCATCAAGTGAATCTCTTTATCAAGAGCCTGAACTTCTTGTCGTCTATGTCCCAATCCTTTGAATAGCCTTCTTCCAGAACCTCGTGCGCGCTGACGAGCCTGAGATTTCTTATCCTGACCTCGTTCGAGATGTAGTCCTGCTGGGTGCCCAAAAGACTCAGGTCAGATTGGTCGCCCACCCCGACGACTGCGTCAACCCGCTCCTCCATCGCGAGGTCCATCTCCTTCCTCATCGTCTGGAGCCTCCTCACGAGCTCGCGAGCGATCCCTTCCGCACGCAACTCCGTGGTTATCTTCGGGTCTATCGCTATCCTTCCCGCCTCGATCTCGGCGGACACGAAATCCTCCTCGCCAAGCCGCGGGAACTTGCTCTGGGGGTCGAGGATGACCACTTCCTTGCAGTTCAACTGGTCCCTCAGCAATGGTGAGAGATTCTCCAGCGCCTTCTTGTGTTCCCACTTGAACGTCTGGATGACTGCCCTCTGGATCGGCCACCTGAGCTTCAACTTGGAGTCCTGCTTCACCCTCGCGGCGACCTCCACGAACGCCCTGACGAGGTCCATTCCAAGCTCCAGCTTCTTGTTTATGGCCTCCTCGTCTTCCTGAGGCCACGGCAGCATGTGGACGCTGTCCGGGGCGGCCGGGGAAACAGCCTTCACGATGTCGCGGTATAGAATTTCAGAAACGTGTGGCATGAACGGGGCGAGGAGCCTGATCAATATGTGCGCGGTCTGGTAGAGCGTCACGTAGGCGGCTATCTTCCTCGGGTCCTCCTTCTCGACCCAGACTCGGCCCCTTATCAGCCTGACATACCACCTGCTCAGGTCCTCCAGGATGAAATTCGCGAGGGCCCTGGTCGCCCTCTGCAACTCGAATTTCTCGAAAGCGTCTGTCGTTTCCTTGGTGAGGCTGTTTATCCTGGACAGGAGCCAGACATCCTCCGGGTAAAGGTTGCCGAGCGCCTTGTCGACATCGGTCGAGTTGGGGTCGAAGCCGTCCAGCGCCATGTAAGTCGTCGTGAAGACGTGGACGTTCCAAAGGACGTTCAGTAGCTTGTTGACGGCGTCGACGCCCTCCCAATTGAACTTCAGGTCCTCCCAGGGTGGGTTGGAATAGAGCATGTAAAATCGCAAAACGTCGGCCCCGAACCTCTCCATCACCTGCGAAGGATCGACCACGTTGCCGAGCGACTTTGACATCTTGCGGCCGTGCTCGTCCAAGGCGAAACCGTGCATCAGGGCCTGCTTGTATGGGACGTCGTCAAATGCGGCCACCGACAGGACTTGCTGGCTGTAGAACCATTTTGTGACCTGGTCCTCGCCCTCCGTTATGAAATCGCTCTGCCGCATCCTCGAATCATCCGTCGGGTGGCCGAGGCTCGCCCATCCCGCGACGCCGGAGTCGAACCAGACGTCGAGGACATCCTGCACGCGCTTCGACTCGCCGCCGCAGCTGCACCTCAGCGAAACGCCGTCTACATCTGGCCTGTGAAGGTCTATCTCGCCGACCTGCCCGGTCGCAAGCTTTCTGAGCTCATCCTGGCTGCCAACGACCGTGAACTTCCCGCAACTTTGGCAAGTCCAGATGGGAATAGGGATCCCCCAGTAGCGCTGGCGGGAGATGCACCAGTCGCCCACCGACTTGACCCCGTTCGAATACCTGACGGCGACCCAGTCCGGCACCCAATTGACGTTCGCCTTGTTCTTCTCCAGGATCCTAGGTTTCAACTGCTTGACGGCCAGGAACCACTGGTCCGTCGCCCTGAACAGGAGCGGCGTCTGGCACCTCCAACAGTGTGGGTATGAATGTGTTATCGAACCGCTCTTCACCAGGAGTCCTTTCTTCCCAAGATCTTCAAGTATTATCATGTCCGCCGCCTTGACGAACAGCCCGACGTACTTCCCCGCGTCGGCCGTGAACTTGCCCTCGGCGTCGACTGGGCTGAAGACTGGCAACTTGTACTTCGCGCCTATCTCGAAGTCCTCCTCCCCGTGGCCTGGCGCCGTGTGGACGCATCCTGTTCCCTCCTCCAGTGTGACGTGCTCGCCGCATATCACGCGGTGGTGCGACTTGAACTCTTCCTGCTTCGGGACCTCTTCAATGAGCGGGTGGACGTAATACTGGCCTTCGAAAGTCTTCCCCTTCCTGGTCTCCAGTATCTGGTAGCTCGAAACGCCCAACTCCTGCATGACCTTTTCCACGAGCCCCCTCGCGAGGATGTATATGTCGTTCTTCACCAAGACCCTCGCATAATCGTGATGGGGGTGGACGCAGACGGCGACGTCGGCGGGGAGCGTCCAGGGGGTGGTCGTCCAGACGAGGAGGTATTCGTTCGGCGTCACGCTCAGCCTGAACCTGACGTAAAGCGAGGGGTCTTTTTCGTCCGAATATTCTCCCCTGACCTCGTGCTCGGCCAGCGCGGTCTCGCACCTCGGGCACCAGTGGATGACACGCATGTCCTTCTTCAGGAGGCCGCGCTCGTAAGTCCTCTTGAGTGTCCACCAGGCCGCCTCGATGTAGTCGTTCTTGAAAGTGATGTAAGGGTCGTCCCAATCCATCCAGATCCCGATGTCCTTGAACTGCTTCGTCATCAGGGAAACGTGGTCGAGCGCCCACTGCTTGCAGCTCTTTATGAACTCGGAGACGCCGATCTTCTGCTCTATGTCCTTCTTGGTCTTTATGCCGAGCTTTTCCTCGACCTTGACCTCTATCGGCAGGCCGTGGCAGTCCCAGCCCGGCTGGCGTCGGACGTTGAACCCCTGCATGGCCTTGAAGCGGATTATCGCGTCCTTGATTATCTTGTTCCAGGCGGTGCCGAGGTGGATGGAGCCGCTCGCATAAGGGGGGCCATCCAGAAAGTACCAGGTTTTTCTGTTGGAGCCCAGACTCTTCACCTTCTCGTAAACTTTCCCTGATTCCCACCACTCCTTTATCTCTCTCTCGCTCGTCTTCTGGTCATAAACTCTCGACGCTGGCCTTATCATGAAACTCCAACTTAATCTAAACGCATGGCTTAAAATTTGCGCGGAAGTACCCGAAACAGTTTAGAAACCTCCAATTGAAGCTAAAGTGGTGAAAAATTGGTCGTTGAAACGCAAGACGTGTGGGTCGAGAAGTACAGGCCCAGGCTGCTTGAGGAAATCGTGGGGCAGGACGAGATCATTTCTCGTCTGAAAATCTTTGTCGCGAAAAAATCTCTGCCTCACCTGCTTTTCGCCGGGCCGGCGGGGACTGGCAAGACCACTGCCGCCCTCTGCATCGCGAGAGAGTTGTTCGGAGAGGCCTGGCAACAGAACCTGCTAGAGCTGAACGCAAGCGATGAGCGCGGCATCGACACGATCCGCACTAAGGTGAAGGATTACGCGAGGACGAGACCGATCGGAGAAGTCCCGTTCAAAATAATAATGCTCGACGAGAGCGACGCCCTGACGTCGGACGCCCAGCACGCCCTGCGCAGGACGATGGAGAAGTACACGGGCACTTGCAGATTCATCCTTGATTGCAACTACTCGAGCAGGATAATCGAGCCGATCCAGTCGAGGTGCGCCGTCTTCAGGTTCAAGAGGCTTTCCGAGGGGGATGTGGAAAAGATGTTCAAGAAGATTGCGCGCGCGGAGAAGATAACTTTGGCGCTGGACGGAATCAAGGCGCTCATCTATGCGAGCCGCGGCGACATGAGAAAGGCGATAAACGTCCTTCAGTCGGCCGCGTCCGTCAAGAAAAAGATAGATGAAAAATCGGTTTACGATGCGGTGTCGGCGGCGAGGCCCGACGACGTCAGGAACATGCTTGAGCTGGCGCTCGGCGGGAAGTTCTTGGAAGCCCGCGAGAAGCTCCAGGAGCTACTGATAGACAGGGGGCTGGCGGGCGAGGACGTCATAGACCAAGTTCA
>DYTO01000015.1:17009-23083 GCA_020725895.1 Candidatus Hadarchaeum sp.
TCACAGGGAGATTTTCAACCTGAGTCTATCTGAAAGGGCGAAGGTGGATCTCGTCGACAAGTTGGGTGAATTTTCATTCCGTCTCGTGCAGGGCGCGAACGAGAGGATCCAGCTCGAGGCGATGCTCGCGCACTTCAGCCTCGTCGGGCAGCAGAACAAAAGTTGACCCAGGTTCAATCGCTCGCGTTCTCAGGTTCAATCGCTCGCGTTCTTTTTTCCCCAATCGGCCTTGCTTGGACAGTCCGGCTTTATGCACATGCGATAGGGCCTCTTGCCAGTCCGGTTGACCTGTATCATCGGCTCGCCGCACTCCTTGCAAATTGTGTTCAGGGAAACAATCATGCCCATCTGGGGGAGCGGGAAAGAATTCTTGCAGTTCGGATAGTTCGAGCAGCCGGCGAACCTCTTGTGCGTCTTCTTTGAGATTATCATCCTGATCTCACCGCCGCACTTTGAACACTTCCCGAGAATCCACTGCTTTGCGCGGGTTGTACGGACGGCCTCGAAGATCTGCTTCCCGATCTCGACCTGGTTGCTCTTGAATTTCTGCAGGATCTTGTCTAGCTCCTCCCTGGCCTCGGATATCACGTCCTCTTTTCTGATCTTGCCATCCAGGATGGAGTCCATGTCGCTCTCGAAGTGTGCGGTCAGATCCTCGCTCAGTATCTCCGGGCAATATTTCGCGAGCGTGTCGATTATCTGCATCCCCAGCTCGGTGACGGTTATCTGGTTCCCGAGGATATAGCCGCGTAATTGGAGTGTCCCAATAGTTGGCGCCCTTGTGGATTTTGTTCCTAGATTTCTAGACTCGAGCTCCTTCACGAGCGAGGCGGGGTTGTACCTCGCTGGTGGCTGCGTCTCCTTCTCCTCGAAAAGGGTTTCCTTGACTTTCAGTTTCTGGCCCTCCTTCAGCGGCGGGAGCAGGACCTCCTCGGTGCCGGTGTAAAGGGCGTAATGGGATATCCAGCCCTTTTCTATCAACCGCCTGCCGTGGATGTGGAACGGCTGGCCGCCGACATCGAGGCCGACGTTCTGGCTCTCCACCGTGGCGGGTTTTCCGAAAACTGAGAAGAACCTCCTGACGATCAAGTCGTAGAGCTTGTTGTGAGTGCTCGGCATCTTTTCGGGCATTTCGCCGGTCGGGAAGATTGCTGGGTGCGCGGGGTCTGTCTTCTTTCCCTCGTTGGGGGTCAGAGCCGGCTGTGCGAGGATTTCCTTCGAGATTTTCTGGTATTGTGGCGAGATTTTTCCGAGATTGGAAATTATCCCCTTGTAATCAATCGACGGCGGCAATTTCTGGCTGCTCGTGCGTGGGTAACTGATGAGGGCGGCCTGGTAGAGGTCCTGGGCTATCTGCTGGGTGCGGAGCGGAGAATAGCCGAAGCACCTGTAAGCCTCCGCCTGCAAGGTGCCAAGGTCAAACGGGAAGGGCGGCTGCCGCTGGTACTTTTTGGGCTCTATGCTGACGATTTTTGCGGGCTTTCCCTTGCACGCGGCGAGCGCCTCGTCTGCGGCTGCCTTGTCGAAGAACTTTTCCGTCTTGTGCTCGGCAGTAACCTCAGTCCCATCGATGTCTAATAGAAGGTCCAACGTCCAGAAGGGCTCAGGTTTGAACGCCGCGATTTCCTTCTCCCTGTCTACTAGAATTTTCAAAGTCGGCGTCTGCACGCGCCCTGCCGAGAGTTTCGCGAACTTCTGGTCGGACGCCTCGACGGCGGCGCTCAAAGCCTTGGAGACATTCATCCCCCAGTACCAGTCCAGAACGTGACGGGCGATCCCGGCGTCTATTATTTCGAAATCAAGCTTAGGCATGAGGTTCTCGTAAGCGTTCTTGAGTTCTGCTACAGTCAGTGTTGAAAACTTCATTCGGCGCGCCTTTTTGACAGCCCCGTCGCCGCAAATGTAACGGATCACGTTGTACGCTATCACGCTGCCCTCGACATCGAAATCGCACGCGCTTATGAACTCGTCCGCGTTGTTCGCGAGTGTTTCTATCGTCTCTATAAACACTTTCGTCTGCGCCTTCTTCTCGACAACGTGAGTGGGGACCCAATCCAAGTCGTAAATTGGGTAATCCTTCATCGGCTTCTTGTTCTTCAGCGTGAAAAGGTGGCCGAGGGCCGAAACAACGATAATTTCCTTGTTGGCATGCTCAAACATGTAATAAGGGACCCTGTTCATTTCCCTCCGCGACACTTTTTCTCCGAGCGCGGCCGCTATTTTCGCGGCGGCTGAAGGCTTTTCGCAGATTATTATCGTTTTCCACATCCGAACCAACCATTTCCAAAATAACGAGGGTTCCTCAAAACTTATACCTGCACCCTGCAGCAAAAGCCATTTTAGTGCAGGAAACGATATATATCAAGCAATGAGGGGACAAACTCCGCAGGATCGAGGAGCTGGCGTGAAAAACATGAACGTCGGTGCATCGCTGCGGAAACACCTGAGCATGCCCACTGAGATCCCATGCCAAACAAGGGTCCTTCGGGGAGTTAGTGGCGGAACGTCTATCGATGACCATGAAGCCAACCCTGGTGTGGAACAGGTGGGAGCGCCCCCGAAAAACCCCGCCATCGAGGGTTAGCCTCGGAGTAACGTCGGTGGACGAACGATGAAGATGGCTGTTAGTTGAGACGGGAACATCGGGGGCAAATTTCAAATCATCTATTCTCTTCTTCGAGAATCCTGCGGGCCGTCTCCCAGGATTTCCTAGCGAATGGGGGCAACTTCTTCTCTCGCCTCACCCATTCCCTCAAGAAGTCGATCGTGCGCTTGTCGGAAGTGTACCCCGAGCCGAAGTCGCCGTGTTTCTTCCTGAGTTCTTCGATTATCGCGTCCCGCCTGACTTTTGCCACGATTGAAGCGGCGGCCACGACCGTGTACTTCTTGTCGGCGTAATTTTCCACGATGATTTCGGGGTTGCTTTTCAAATATCGTAGAATCCTCTCCTTGGATTTCTGTGGCCTCGGGTCGGGCGCGTCAACGTACGCCTTCTCGGGCTTCAAGAGGTCGATTATTTTCGCGAAATTCAACGCCTCGATCTCGTTGAGGTTCATTTTCTCGCGAGTCTTGTCTATCTCCTCGGCGGAGAGTTCGACCAATTCGTGCTTCTTGCATTTTTTCATGATTATTTCGGAAAGGAATTCGCGCCTTTTGGGGCTGAGCAACTTCGAATCCTTCACTCCTGCAGCTTTCAACTCCTCGATTGACTTCTCGTCCAGAAGGACTCCGCACATCACCATTGGGCCGAGCACTGGGCCGCGCCCCGCTTCATCGGCTCCTGCAATCAGCATGATACCAAAATCACAACGTCAACCTTACTTATACTGATGGGCTTCGCAGGATTTGAAAAAATGTTTGAAAATTTACTGCAAAAATCAACCTGTCATAGTAGTATTAATAAAATTCCGGCTACGAATAGACGTTTCGCCTGCGGCCGAAACTTCTTATCTGCTTGGGAACGTGTCTGAGGCCACAAAAAGATGATTTTCCGGTGCGCACCGTGGGAGGGGTCTGTAGGGTCTATGCCGGATATCCTATTGTCAAATCTAGCATTAGCTATCCTGCATACTCCTTCCCGGTGAATCGGATATGCTGCAAATTGTCTAACCCAAAAATTCACGTTATTCCAAAAAGTGTGTTATATTCCCGATTTTGCGGAAGGGGGACGAAGAATGAGTAAAAAACAGAACCCCCTGAAAATAAAACTTGAAAAGGCCGTCGCGATTTCAATCTGCCTTTTCATCCTCATGTCGCCGCTGTCTCCCCTCGCACAACTAATCTCTCCAGTCCAAACAATCGCTGCAGAAGGCGCGGGGTCTTCTGCCAGCTTCGTCGACAACTCGTGGAAGAACTTCATTCATGCCGAAAACTTTGACAACACCGAAGCCTTCTGGATTGACAACGACAACAACAACCAGCTTTACGCCGGGGGTGTTGTAAAACTCGTTCCAATCGCCGGTTTGGATGCAGGGCAATGGGTCGCGCTCGACAACGTCGACGACGTGGGCGGGCAGAGTGGCAAAGACATCATCGGCGCTAATGAGAACCTCTACGCAATCTGGCGGGACGGCGCATCAGTTGACAAGTTCAGAAAATACAACACTTTGACGGGTTCGTGGTCCACTCTAACCAGTCCTGGCGATGTAGGGATGGAAATAGTTAAAAACGGTGTTTCCATGGCATGGGACAACAAAGACAACATTTACGTTCTTGTCGGCGACATCTATGACGGCGAGAACCAACAATTTTACAGCTACAACATAAGCAGTGACTCGTGGACGAATCTTGAAAATACGCCGATTGGGCAGGGGCCCGGTGGTTCGATAGCCTGGGTTACTTTGGAAAATGGCGACGAATACCTTTACGCGTGGATTGGAACGACAAGCACAAATGAAGCCACGGCAACCAGGGTGTCTGAGTTCTGGAGGTTCAACATCCAGACTGGGATCTGGGATGAAAACCTGAAAGACGTTCGCGGATATACTGTGACGAACAAGACTGCTGAGTCAATTGGCCTGACCGAAAACTCCGGCTATGGTGCTGATGACGGCAACAGGCTCGTTTGGGCTGGGGACGAAAACTACCTGTATTACTTGGTCGGCTCATACAACGAAGGACTGACGGGGCCGGATGAAAGCCACTTTCTGCGGTATGATATCAGAACGAACACTTTCGAGAACCTTGCGGAAATACCTTACAACAATCTTCCAACCGATGCCGATGGGGTGGACGATGGTGGTTCTCTTGTTTGGTTGGGCGGCAACTATCTCTATGCGGCAAAAGGATCCGACGGGAGCGGAGACATCAATGCGGACAATTTCTATCGCTTCGACATTCGCGAAAACATCTGGGAGAACATGCCTTGGCTCCCGGAGCCTCTTTCTGGCGGAGGTTACAACGGCAACAGACTGGGTTCTAGTGGAGGAAAAATCTATTATTTGAACGGTTTCCCCTCGACAGGGTTCTGGGTTTTCCAACCGCAGTATCACGAAAGTGGCAGCTTCACCTCACAAATCTTTGACGCAGGACAGACTGTGGACTGGAACAACATCTCATGGAGCGCAATCACGTTAAGCAGGACTGACGGAGAAAACGACAACGTTGGGGCCGAGCCCAACACTCTCGTGGATGGGAACTCTCGCGTGGGGTCAGTCACAAGCGGGTCTATCGGCGACACCATGATTGAGGACAACTCGTACGAAGACATCGCGGAGATAAACGTCGCGACACCTACATCAAGCAATTATTACGAGGACAACACGATAACGCAGACTGGAACCGATCTTGGCGAAACTACACCCGACAATTTGGACGTGAACGACGGCAACTATTATCAGGTAAATGCCGTTAGTGCGACGACATATAATGTTGAAACGGATTATGAGAACTACACGAAGGTTGAAAATGGGACGGAGGTGGGCGGGACATCGACCGGCAACATGGATTTGAACGATAACACGAATTACTACGAGGTTAATGCTGCATTATCTGGTAGTGGGCCCGACCAGCCATTTCCTGATGGCGGCCTAATGACCGCAGATAACCATGACTGGAGTTTCGAGGGGGATGGGACCAAGTGGACTTACACTTCCACTGGGGCCACATGGGCCAACACGACGAAACAACGCGAAAATGCGAGATCCATTAGTTACATTAGTCAAACAACGTCCCCGAGTGGCAGGACCATGGTCTCTTCTAAAATAACTGGAATGACACCTGGAAATAATTATTCTGCCTCAGCATGGATGTTGTCCAGCTCTTCTCCGTATAGTGATGTTCACATAAAATTGGGTATAGTCTGGTATGACTCAAGTGATGTTCTAATTTCTGAATCGACACAAGCGGATAATGACGGTCTGGTTCTATCTGAAAATAACAGCTGGAATCAGCAGAAGTATGAGAACGTAACCGCACCTGCCAACGCTGACAAAGCAGAACTCAAAATATACCTGTGGAATGACGGCACAAGCAGAACTGTGTTCATAGATCACGCTCGTTTGGTGGAGGGGTCCGACCGGCCATTTCCTGATGGCGGCCTAATGACCGCAGATAACCATGACTGGAGTTTCGAG
>DYTO01000057.1 GCA_020725895.1 Candidatus Hadarchaeum sp.
AGCTGTCTCCCTCGCTCTTGCCGCCCATCTGGCTCATCGTCGACCCGGCCTCTAAGTCGCTCAGCTTGACGATGTCGGAGTCGCCGATAGACCCGATGAGTTTCCCGTTCTCGTCAATCACAGGGACAATCCTGAATCCAGATAGCCTAATAAGTTGCAAGACAGCTTTCAGGGGAGTCCCTGACCAAACTGCGATTATGTGCGGCCTCATGAAATCCGCGACCGGGGTCTCCACGTTCATGTCAGATATCGCCCTGCGGACGATGTCCTTGACCGTTATTATCCCTATCAACTTCCCTTCCTTGACGACTGCTAGTCTCCTGACATGGGCGTCCATCAAAATCTTCGCGGCAACCTTGATGTCGTCTTCAGGGCCCACCGTCGGCACATCCCTCTCGATCAACATCCCGAGCTGGTCTTCGTCAGCGTGATCTATTAGTTTTGAGAACGTGACCATCCCGATGAGTTCGTCAGTCCCGCGTTTCACGACAGGGATCGCGCTGGCCTTCAGTGTCTTCATCAGCTCTAGAGCGTCAGCCCTTGAGCCCGGGACTTCTATGCACTTGACTTCCTTCGTCATCACTTCTTTTATTTTCATTTCACACACCTTTTCATTCGTTTGAAAATACCGATTTCATCTAAGCTTTTGATTAAAAATACCTTTCCCTGCGACAAAAAACGCCCTGATATTGTCTGCGCGCGCCCTGTTCACGATCCCGGCATGGATGTCCGAGATGTGTTCCAGGTTCGTTTTCCTCGCCAAGACAATGAAAGTCGCGCTGCCCCCCTCCGAAATCGGGCCGAAATTCAGACCGAGTTTCTTTGTCGGTGAAACGGTTGCGGCGGCCAGCAATTTTCTGGCCTCGTCTCTGCCTGCGCGGTGGTTTTCGCGCCTCAAGCATGCCCACGCAAAACGCAATTCCTCGAACATGTCTGGCTCGCAGACCATGACGTTGTCCGTCCCGAGCCAGAAGTCGACTCCAAGTTCAACCGCTTTCGAGATGGGCGGCGCCCCGACGCTAAGGATGTTGTTTGAGCGCGGGCAAAAAACGACGGGGACTTTATTCTTGCGGAGGAGTTTCAGGTCCTCGCCAGAACCGTGAGTCGCGTGGACGATGAAAGAAGGTTTTGCCGCGAGCGCCCTCTTGATCTCGTTCTCCCCGGTTTTTTTCAATGAGATTTTGTTTTGTTCCTCTGTTTCGGCGGCATGCATCGCGAATATTTTGCGCACGGACCTCACCCAACCGGAGATTTCAGACAGTTCACTTTCCCCGAACGCGTCGACAGATGGCAGCCCTATCCCGTCTGCCCTCGCCAAGACGCCCGGGATTTCCCCCTTGTGTTCGCCGCGGCCGAGGACTATCGTCTGGAGCAGCGCCGATGAAATTTTCCTCAAAAGGTTGACGCCGGCCAATCCACCCTCCCTGAAGTCGACGTGCGCGAGAGTCCCGGATTTCAGAATCTCTTCCAGCGCCGCCTCCATAGATGAAATGATTTTTTGCTGAGGCAATTTCAGTATCTCGAACTTCACTCCCTTCGGCCCGACGACTTCCGGCTGCCGCCGACCCAGGTACATGTCCTTGCCGAAAGAGTCGCCTACGTGCGTGTGGGCGTTCACGAACGGGGGCATCACTATCGCGCCATTTAGGTCTGTCGAACTCCCTGTCGGCGAGCCCTCGGAGATCTCCTCTATCTTGCTACCATCGACGACGAGATACCCGCGCGTGATGTCAAGCCCCTCGCCCTCGAGAATAACCGCGTTCGAAAAAACTTGCCGCATTCAAACACATCCGCCAAGATTAGCAGACGACATCCCCGTTCACGATTTTAGCAGCTTGTTGACTTCTTCTTCGGAAAGCTCGCGATAACCTTTCTTGTCGATCACGGCGACGACTGTCCTGTCGCCGGTCGCCGCATCCCTCTCGATGGAGTTTTTTATCGTCTGGGCGGCCAACTTCGTCGCGTCGGCCAGCTTGATGCCGTCAGTGTAGCCACTTTCGAGAGCGCCATACGCGACGTTCGCCCCGCTCCCGGCAGCCGCGAACTTCCGCTCTTCCAGCTTCCCGCCGACTGGGTCGAGGAAGAACAGGTGCGGGCCGTCCTCGTCATAACCCGAAATCATCCCTTCGAGGATGTAAGGGTAGTACCTCCTCCCGTGAAGCATGTTCGCCGCGACCTGCGCGATGCTCTTCGTCGAGATCGCGTGCTCGCGGTTCAGTCGGTAGAGGTTCGCCTCGCTCTGGACGAGTTTCACGAAGCTCTGGATGTCTCCCGCGCTGCCCGCGATCGCCGCCCCGATATTTTCTTCAAGCTTGAACAATTTCTGGACGCTCTTGCTCAGCACGTGGTAGTACGCGGTGCCCCTCGAGTCGGACGCCAAAGCGATTCCTTCTCCGCAGCAGACCCCGACCACAGTACCAGTAAAACCGTACATTTTATCACTCTAAGTCTCCGTTCTGACTATAAAAATCATCTTCGCGCGACCACCGCGGCCACGACGCCCACCGCCGCGATTATCGCCACCGCTATCAACAGGAACGTCGGGTCCAGGAGGAAGCTCGGCACCGAAGTCTCGGGCTTTTCCGCGATGCTGACCGACGACGTGGTGTTGGCCGTGAAGTTGCCGCTCGTCCCCGCATAAGAGCTGTCGTAAATCACAGTGGGTGTGACGTTGTGTTTGTTGCCATATGCATTGTCTTTCAGTTTGACGGTGAACGAGGGGGTCCAAGTTCCGCCGCTGGCGAGACTACTTTGTTGCTGGGTGGATGTCGCATTCTCGAAAAGTTCTGGGTCTAGATTGAGTGCAGCTGTCAGCCCCGTCGCGGCGCCACGTCCGAGATTCTTCACAGTGAGGTAGAACGTCATTTCTCCCTCGGCGGTGATCTGCGATGATGTGGTTACCGACAGGTCCAGCAGGACATCGGGCGTGACACTGCCCGTCGTCGTGACCGTTAGGTTGGCAGGTTCGCCGGAGTTATAGCTCCAGTTGGTTTTGACCTGTCCCGGCCCCGGCCACACGATCCCCTGCTCTTTCACCACTCCATCGCCGCCGGTTGACGCCCCAACGATGTGCCCGTAGTCGACTTTTCCAATCGTCCCGCTGTTCAGGGGCCACACTCCGTCAACTGGCACCCATCCGACGTTCGGAAGGTAAAAGATGGCCCAGGCATGGCCGATCGTGTCGATGTCCGCGCCAGTACCAGCGATGTTGTAAAGGTTCAAGTAGGCGTTCCCAGATATCCCCTTTGCCGGTATCCCGACCGCTCGCGCCATCGCGACGAACAGGTTGGAATATTCCGTGCAGTCCCCGACCTTGGCCGTGAAGGCATAGAGTGCGCCGTGCTCCTGTGTCTGCCGCGAATAGCTCATGTTTTCGACCACGTATCTGAATATTTGATGGGCCTTGTAATAGAGGTTTGAGGTGTTGTCGGTCACCGAGAGCGCCATTGCGCTGATTCCGTTGTCGTCGCTTTCGTAAAGTCCGGAAACTGGTTGGGTGTACGCTGTGAGATCGGAGGGGATGTTCGACCCGACTGAGTTCGGATTGAACGACACTTCAAGGGTTTTCACCTTCAACTGCTGGGTCACCGTGATTGTCTTTGAAGCGCCCCCGCTGATATCTCCGAGGGAGAGGGTGGTCCAGCGGTTGTCCGCCTCGTCGGTTATCGCCGGTTGGACGATGACTCCGTCGACGGTTATGTTTTCTCCCAGGACTTCCTGCGATGACCAATCGGAGATGTTGTCGAAAAGGTATATCCTGGCCGTCGAATCGAGGGCAGTGTATGAACCAGAGTTGGTGATCACGTAGTTTATCGTCACCGTGTAGACCGCGGATTCCTCCGCCTCGGCCGAAACCGGCGGTATTCCTATCGCTAGAAGCGCAGCCAAAATCGCCAACGCGAGGATTCTCCGCACGCTTGCACCAAATGGACTCGGTTTTCGGCTTAATAAGATAACAGCATAATAAAACCGCGGATTTCTCGGGTTTCGATGATTTCATTATTTAAATACCACCTCCGCGCAAAGAAGCGGCGGGCAGCGGGCGCGGGCAGAAATGTCCGTGCTCGCTGGTGAGATGCTCCGAACGCGGGCGGCGACTGTGAGGTCCGTCCGGGCGGCTCAAGAGGCGGCGAGCGGAAGAGGTTGAAATGCCGTTGAGAAAAAGAAAACCCGACTTAATCTCGGGTAGACCTCCCGATCCAATTGACAGTCATTGTTTTGAAGATATAAACTTTCAGGTGCGAAGCCGGGGTGCGGGAGCTCGGTCAACGGGCCCGACTTAAAATCGCGTTAGCCACTCGGTCCTCGTGGGTTCAAATCCCTTCACCCGCACCATTTTACAATCCAGTTCAAATCTTCCCGGACCTGAATTTTTCCATGATGTTTTGTTTGCTTTTGGACATGGAGTTGTAAAGGAACCTGTTGGCCTCTTCCAGCCATTCCAGTTTCTGCCTCGCGGACAGTTCAGCGTAATTTATCAGCGATTCTTTTGTCGTGTTGTATCTGAATCCTTTTCTCTCCATTTCAATCTCCACATTTTATTTTTTTCACTTTTATTAAAGCCTCTATGTCAGACAAATCCTGCAAGCGATTGGAGTGTTTTTTCAGCGCGATTAGATCGCCCAGTGATATGAGCGGTATGGACACATTTTTGGCCGTTATCCGTTTTATTCTCTTGTAAACTTTCTCGAAATCCAACGGCTGATCTAGAACGATGTCCAATTCCTCGTACGGTCTCTTCGGATTTTTGAAACTGAATGATTTCATATGCTTTTCCTTTGCCCATTTTTCCAGATTCTCAAGCGTTATGTCTGCAAAATCGACCGGTGCCCGCGGCCTGTACCCGAGTTTTTTCATGACATCGATGAGTTTGCCCACGTTCGAACTTTCCAAAAGCAACAAGATATCCAGGTCGGCGGTTGCCCGCGGCACACCGTGCAAATTCACGGCAATCCCGCCCACCACTTATACCTGATTCCCTTTGCGTTCAACTCTCGCAGAACTTTCTCGTAATACAGCATATTAACAAAATCTAAAAAGTGTATTAAGCTTTCGAACAATTGCCGCGTTTCTTTGGAAAACCGTGCAAAGTTTACCGGTAAAAGCGCGACAAAATCCCACCCCGGCGCACCTAAAAATCAGCCAACGTTTGGGTTAAATATCCGAAAAAATATTCTCTAATGTATCATCATGAAGGAATAC
>DYTO01000058.1 GCA_020725895.1 Candidatus Hadarchaeum sp.
AAGAATTGGCTGACGGCCTGAGTTTCGCATGGGCGAAAAGCTAAAAACATACAACGTATCAGGTTGCCGCTAGGGGCTTTTTCTGGCTTATTTTGGGCCCCCGGTCGAAATGAAGCCGTTATTGGTTCAAAACTCAACGACCCCAATATTTTAAATCGCTTTCTAAAAGATGGTGCGAAGGAGGGGATTTGAACCCCCGACGTTCAGATTTCTGCTTCCCTTCCTGGGAACTTCAGTCTTGTCCGCTTCGAGGAAACTCGAGGCGTCTGACACTCTCCCAGGCTGAGTTACCTTCGCACCGGTTAAGTCTCGACATTTTTGGCTTATTTAGGTTTCTTCCATGCACAGTATCGCCCAATGTATTTTGGGTTTGAGAATCCAATCTCTTTAACCCACTTTTCTATCATTTTTTCACCGTATATTGAAATTATGTATCTAACATTCCAGTTAGGGTCTGTAGGTACTTGTTTTATAAAACCAATCCTGAAATCTTTTGATTTGAGTATTTTATTTATATTTTCAGCTAAGCCAATACTCGTTGTCGATATTTCTATCGAAGGATAATCATCTCGATAACCTTTCTTTTTCGCAAAAAAATATTGAACCATCAGTATCCATGATACCCATTACGCAGCGACGAAGTATTTTCCAGTCAGAAGAAAGAATTATTTGTGGAATGGTAACTTTTTTACCTTTCCCGCACCTATATGGCAACCCGAGTTTTTTCGTTAGAAAATCAAAAACATCTTTTGAGCTGGTTCTCAACACGAGTTCGTGTGGCCGCACGACTATCCTAGTTTTTCTTTAAAACACGGATTGGATTATATTTGAAATGTATGTGAAATATTGTTTGTCTGTTCATGGATCTCTATTTATGTCTACTCGATATCGGTATTGCCATCGGTCCAAAGATTGCCATCACCAATAACAATCCCTGTTAATTCAGCTAATTCTTCAGTTAGCTCCATTATCCCCACCTAAGAGAAAATTGCGATAATAATTAAACATCTTCTGGGGAGGGGCCACCGAAAGTATTCAAGATACTCGAAAATTTGCCGCATAAAACATTAATTTTAAAGATGCGCCACATTAGGTATGCTGGTGAACATGTCAGGATATCGCGGCAAATCCCAGAAAATTTTGAAATCGGCATCGGTCAGGGTCGGCGACAGGATTCGCGTTACTGGCGCCGAAAAGACATATGAAGGTGTACTGATGCCGCGGACTGAGCTCGGCGATGACGAGCACATCGTTGTCAAACTTGAGAACGGATACAACGTGGGCGTCCGAGTCCGCGCGAGCACAAAAATCAAACTTGTTGAGAAAGGCGAGCCACCCGCGTTGAAAGTCCCGAAAGTCGTGGTTGAGCACGATTCTTCAAAGCCGAACGTCACGATCATCGGAACCGGAGGCACCATCGCAAGCCGTGTCGACTACCGCACAGGCGCGGTCTTCCCAGCTTTCACGGCGGAGGAGATCTACAGCGCCGTCCCGGAGATCCAGCAAATCGCCAACATAAAGGTCGTCGAGGTCTGCAAGGTATTCAGCGAACACATGACGCCGCGCCTCTGGGTCAAGATAGGCAAGGCCGTCGCGAAGGAGATTAACTCCGGCGCCACAGGGGTCGTCGTCGCCCACGGCACGGACACAATGGGCTACACGGCCGCCGCGCTAAGCTTCATGCTCAGGGGGCTTTCGCGTCCGGTCGTCCTCGTCGGGTCGCAGCGCTCGTCGGACAGGCCCAGCTCGGACGCCGCGCTGAACCTGATTTCAGCGATAACGGTCGCCGCCAAATCGGACATCGCGGAGGTCTCGGTCGTGATGCACGGGGGAGCCGACGACGACTTCTGCCTCATCCACCGCGGGACGAAGGTGCGGAAATGCCACACGAGCCGCCGCGACACTTTCCAGAGCGTCAACGACATCCCGCTTGGGATGGTCCAAAACCGCGAGGTGAAAGTTTTCCGCGACGATTACAACCGCGCGAGCCTGCACGGCAAGGTCGTCGTGAAAGACAGGTTCGAGCCGATGGTCGCGCTCCTGAAGGTGACGCCGGGGATAAGCTCGAACGCCATTTTCGGAATGGTCAGGGGAAGGGACAAGGGGATAGTCCTGGAAGGCACGGGGCTTGGTCACACCCCGGAAACGCTTTTCGACGGGATAAAGTTCGCCACGGGAAAAGGAATCCCGGTCGTGATGACATCTCAGTGCCTGTGGGGGCGCGTGGACATGAAGGTCTACTCGACTGGCCGGGACTTGCTTCAGCTTGGAGTTATACCTGGCAAGGACATGCTGCCGGAGGTCGCTTGGGTGAAGCTGATGTGGGCGCTGGGCCAGACGAAGGAGAAGGAAAAAATTTCAAAATTGATGACAACGAACCTTGCGGGAGAGATAACGCAGCGGACAAGGCCAGACGCTTTCCTGAGGCCCGCTTTGCCGAAATTTTAGGTGATTTTGATGGAAACTGATTACAAGGGACTTGGTTTGAAGGTCGGGATTGAGATCCACCAGGAGCTCGACACGAAGAAGCTTTTCTGCAACTGCCCTTCAGAGCTGCGCGAGGAGAACCCCGAGATGCTGGTCAGGCGCAGGTTGCGGCCGACCCAGAGCGAGATGGGCGAAATCGACAGGGCGGCCCTCGCGGAATCCCTGAAGGAGAAGAGTTTCGATTACGAGCTTTACCCGAAATCCGTCTGCCTGGTGGAGCTTGACGACGAACCGCCGCACCTGGTCAACGACGAGGCGCTCGACGTCGCGCTCGAGGTCTCGATGCTCCTGAACGCGAAACCGGTCGACGAGATCCACACGATGAGGAAGATAGTGATAGACGGCAGCAACACATGTGGGTTCCAGAGGACGACACTAGTTTCAACGGACGGCTTCATCGACGTCGGCGGCGAGAGGTTCACCATCGGAACGATTTGTCTCGAGGAGGACGCCGCAAGGAAGATGGGCGAATCCGAGAATTCGGTGAACTACCGCCTGGACAGGCTCGGCATCCCACTCGTTGAGATAGCGACGGGCGCGGATTTCTATGACCCGAAGACCCCGGCGACGGTCGCGCTCTACATTGGACAGCTCCTGCGCGCGACTGGAAAGGTCAAGCGCGGGATAGGAACGATCAGGCAGGACATAAACATCTCGATAGTAGGCGGCTCTAGGCAGGAAATCAAAGGTATCCAGGATCTCAAACTGATCCCGGAAGTCATCGAGAGGGAGGTGCAGAGGCAGGTCACGCTCCTGCACATAATGGACGAGCTGAAGCAGAGAGGCGCATCGATGGTCGAGATGAAAGTCGCCGACGTTTCCGAGGTATTCAACAGAACCGACTGCCATGTCATCAAGAAAGCCCTGAAGAGGGGAGATGTCGTCTACGCAGTCAGGCTTCCAAAGTTCGCGGGGCTGGTTGGTTACGAGCTTCAGCCGGGACGCAGGTTCGGGACGGAGCTAGCCGACCAGGCCAAGCTTTATGGGAAAGTCGCGGGGATTTTCCACACGGACGAGCTGCCGCGGTTCGGGATTTCGCAGGAAGAGGTCGACGCTTTGAGAAGCATGGTCAGCGCAGCGCGCGACGATGCGGTTGTGATTGTCGCCGATTCAAAAATCAGGGCCGAGGCCGCGATCGAGGCGGTCGTCAGGAGGGCGAACCAAGTTTTCGATGGCGTGCCGAAGGAGTCCAGAAGGGCGCTGCCGGACGGGTGCACGGAGTTCATGCGACCCCTGCCAGGCGCCGGGCGGATGTATCCCGAAACTGACATCCCACCGATTCCGATAACCAAGGAGAGGCTGGCCAAGGTCAAGCGCCAGCTGCCGGAGCGGCCGGAGAAGAGGATCGAGCTTTTCGTCGACACTTACGGGCTCAGCCACGAACTCGCAGAGCGCATGGCTTACTCAGACAACCTTGAGCTTTTCGAGGAGCTGATCATGACCAGCGCCGAACCTACCCTGATCGCGGCCACCCTCGAGGAGACCATTGTCAGCCTGCGCAGGGAAGGCGTCAAGGTCGACAACGTCAAAAAAGCCGACCTCGAAGAGATTTTCTACAGAATCGCGAGCGGGAAGCTTTCGAAGGAAGCCATCCGGGGACTCCTGAAGTCGATTTCCGAGGGCACGGGCGTGGAGGAGTCGGTCCAGAAGCTCGGCCTTTCGCTGATGGATAAATCCGAGCTGGAGAGGATAGTCGCGGATGTCGTCGTCGCGAACATCGCGCTCGTGAAGTCGCGGGGCTTGGACGCGCTCGGGGCGCTGATGGGTATTGTCATGGAGAATGTTCGTGGAAAGGCCGACGGAAAGGTCGTCCACGAGCTGCTGGAAAATGAGATCAAGTCCGCGCTCCAACTGGCATGAACTTCATCTTGAACAGGATTTTTTCCCGAATCCTGTCGTCCAGCTTCGGGATGAGCGGGAACACCACGTTTTCCTCCAGGGTGAAGTGGTTCTTCAGGAAAGTTATGGTGTGGCTAGTCAGCAATGCCGCGAGGGGCTTGACCTTCTCATCCCTCCTCCTTATCGCGTTGGTGATCTGTCGATTTGCGACGATAGATATCATCTTCCAGTCCCCATGCTCGAATTTAATGAGAGGGTAGACATCCTTCGCGATCGGGCTTTTTATGTTAAGCTTGTCTAGTTCCGGGAAGAGGACGTTAGATTCCTTCGCGAAATGAGGGTTGAATTTCTCAACAACTTTAACTATACTCCCCATCTCGCTCCAAGTCTCTTTCTCGTCTATTTTCCTCACGGCAGCCTCAATCGGCCTAAGATCCTTCAGGCAGGCCTCGTGCTCAGTTATCAGCATTTCAGCAATCTTGTTTTTCACCCCTGCACCATCGAGATTGAATTCGGGTGCCTATAAGATTTCGTTTTACGGGCCAAGCAAACCCGCAACCCTTTTAACTCCCACACCCAAACAACTGCGGAGGTTTAACATGGCAAAGAAAGTTTCCAAACCGAACAAGTTGCTGGAACTGATGGCAGCGAAGAAACTGAAAGTGTACGACCTGACGCAGCCGTTGGGGATACACACACACTTCTG
>DYTO01000016.1 GCA_020725895.1 Candidatus Hadarchaeum sp.
GTCCCCCTGAGCACAACGTCCACGATGAGGTCGGCCGCGTCCGATATCTTCTCGACGGCTTTGGATATCTGCAGGATGCTGCTTAGTTCCTTCACGTCCCTTTCAACCTTCGCGGCTTTCAGAGTCTCCAGCAAAACATGGTAGTTCAAGTCGTCGAAAATCCTCTCGAACCTCCTGACTTCATCGGCGATCTCGCGGGACCCGAAAAGGAGTGAGGAATATGCCATGTCAACCATTATCCCGGTTAAATCACACACTTCGGCCATAGAATTCCTTATCTTCGTGAGCTTTGTAGCACAGGACGGCTTCTTTATTTCTTCGCCCGCCATTTGGGCGAAAGTTTCTGTCCCATCCGTGGGCCCTCTAGCCAGAAGAACATCGCCAACAGAGATTTTCACTTCGCTCGTGGGCGCGAGAATCCATGAGCCTCCTCTTTTTATCGCAAATATCCACACACCTATGCTCGATGGGAGCCTCATTTCCTTCAATGTTTTTTCAGAAAGCACAGAACCGCTTTTGACTTTCACCATCACGATTTGTTCGTTGGCCATTTCAAGGGCCTCGAATATCACTGGGTGTATCCCCATCTTCCTCACGACGAGGTCCGCTATGTCCCCAGTTGCGTTTGATATTTTTTCGGCCGCGCTCGCTACCTGAAGGATCCCGGTTATCTTCTTGGCTTCGTTCACGTTCCTCGCTGCAACGGCCGCCATTATCCTTATCGTGTACATCAACTCGTCCATCTTTGACTCAAGCTCGTGGACGGCCTCGGCGATTTCTATATTTTCATACAAGATGGCGGCGAAAGCCAAGTCTACCATTATGTCTGAAGTGTCCTTCATGTCTGTCAGGAGCACTCTCACGCTTCTCGGCCGATATTCGGGTTGTTTCATTTTCAGACCCCCATTATTAATTTTACAGCTATAATTAAACATAACACTCCGACCACATCTCCGATGGATGTCACCACTGGGATAACAACATTGTCCGGATCCAGACCCTTTCTGAAGGAAATGAAAGCAAGAGCGATTGTGCAGAACATCGTCACGGCTATCGCGACCATGCTCGCCGCGAAAAACGCGAACATCAGAAGCAAGGCGCGGAAAACGTCCATGCCGGCAATTAGCGATACTCCGAAAAATATACCACTCGTGAACCAGAAGACACCGAAGCTCATCAGCCACGTCGCGCGCATGTTCCTACCTAGCACTTTGTCACCTCGGAACTTCGCAACGGTACCCATATGAAGCGCCGAAGTCAATCGGGACCCCAAAATGCTGCAGACATTGTTGTTTATTCCGTTTAGCGGGATAATCATCCACAGGATCAGTGGAATGGCTTTAATGCTCTCAATTTGAGAGTCGAGAATTAAACCTGCGCTGAGCGAGATAAAAGCGGCAACGACCAAGATTGGATAGCTTTCCCACAATATCCTCCGCACACTATAGACTGCCATTTTCACGCCCCCACGATTACGACTAGAAATATCGACACCATCGTCACGAGGTCGCCAATCGTTGCCATCAGCGGCGCGGTGATGTTGTCAGGGTCCCACCCCTTTCTGAACGAAGTGACTGCGATAACAACGGTCAACACCGCCAGGATTATTCCAGATACCATACCGGCGATGATGGCGATGCCCAGAATGGACGCGAAATTCACGGTTTTTCCCACGAGGGCGCCGACAACGGCCGAGAGGATCCCAATCGTCGCCGATGCGAGGAAGCTAAGTATCAGCGAGGCAGTTAGGTTAGTCTTCAGTTCACCTGAAAATGAGATCTTTGCCTCGATAACACCGGTGTGGAGGGCGGTGCCGAGCCTTGAAGCGAGAGCTCCGTTTATGTTTCCCCTGAGGGCGAGAAGCGGCGGGATCATGACGATGAGCACAGGTATCGTCACCGTCAGACTCTCCTTCAGCTTTTCAAGGAAATTCCCGGCGATTATCTCGATTATGGCACAGATGACAAGAACAGCAAGACCCTGCATCACAACCGCTTTGACGTTCACCACGCTTCGAGGCATAGCTTCACCCAAACACGTTTGTCCTCAGCCTATATACTTCTTTGAAAATCGCGAGGTGCAGGGGAGGGGATTCGAACCCCCGAACTCCTAAAAGACCAGATCTTGAGTTGCGTCCGCTTTCGCGTCTGGCGCCGTTGACCTGGCTTGGCTACCCCTGCAGATGAAACATTTTTGTTAGGTATTAATAAAGTAAAACGAAGCACATGACTTTCCAACCAGCGCGCGCGTTCGAGCACATCGACAAGCTCGCGTACGAGATCGGCCCGAGGCTGGCCGGGAGCAGGGGCGACCAGATGGCGTCCGACTACATCAAGGAGCAATTTTCCGCGGCCGGGCTCGAAACGAAATTCCACGACTTCAAGTTCGTCGGCCGGCAGCTGAAGAGGAAATTGATGGCAGTTATCTTCGGCGCCGCGTTCGTCTCGATACTTTTCCTTCCACCTCTATTCTCGCTACTAGTCTGGGCGGTGGCGCTCGTTCTCTGGCAGACGATGGGTAAACTCCTCCCCAAGAACTCAAGCAGGAACGTTGTCGCGAGGCTGAAGACTGGCGAGCCAAAGAAGACCGTCGCCATCAGCGCACACTTCGACTCTGCGACTTGCGCGACTGGAAAAAAATTCGCGTTGTTGGTACGGTTCTCTCTCTTGCCCGTCATTGTCCTTGTTCTAGGGTTCCTTTCCGCGAGAATTTTGTTTGCGATTGAAGGCGGCTGGGCCATTTTGTGGATAATTTTGGCGTTTTACTTCATCCCACTCTGTGCTTACTTCTACCGAACGGGCAGCGTCAAGGTTGTCTCGCCGGGAGCAAACGACAACGCGGCTGGGGTGGCAGTGATGCTGGAGATCGCCAAAGTTTTGAAGGAGTCGCCGCCGCAGGATACTGAAGTAGTGTTCATCGCCACGGGCGCGGAGGAGCAGGGGCTGGTAGGTATGAAGAGATTCGTTGGTGAAAAAATTCTACCTGTGGGAACGCCGGTCCTGAACCTCGACGGCGTCGGTTTCGGCTCGCAACCATACGTCATCGAGGGCAACGGCCTGCTCAAAAAGATCAGGACGTCGAGCAGGCTCAACCAGATTCTCGCCGCATCGATAGAAAAGAACAAACCTAGCCCAAAGAATTGGTGGTCTGCGATGGCACGGCACGACCACATCCCGCTCCTGAAGGCGGGATACGAGGCCACGACTCTGACATTTGACGAGCCGGAGACGGGAAAGAGCAAGTTCTCGAAATTTTTCTCGCTCCCGAACGCGAACGAAAGGGCATACAAGTACATCCATTCGAAGGATGACCTGCCGAACCAGCTGGAATTGAAGACGGTGGAAAAGGCCGGTGAGATAGTTCTGGACTTTCTGAAAACGATTTAAGTTTATGAGCAGATTGGTTTCAGGAGCGATGAAAATGATTTGCGACGCGTGGTTGGGATGGTAGAGGCGTTTTCCATCGAAGCCGTGCTAAACTCGGCGCTTTCACTTTTCGTTATAATGGGTCCTTTCGCCAGCATACCTGTTTTCATCTCGGTGACAAAAGGAATGAAACAAGCAGAAAGAAGATTGGCTTCCACGAAGGCGATAGTGACCGCGGCGGGGGTGCTTTTCGTTTTCCTTTTCTTCGGACCTTTGATCCTCCAGTCGTTCATGATCAGCATAGCCGACCTCAGGATAGCCGGTGGGATAGTCCTGACGATTTTGGGCATAGAACTCGTCTTGGGACTTTCATTGCACAAGAAGTACAAGTTCACCGCCGCGATAACGCTGCTCGGGTGCCCGCTGCTCAGCGGCCCAGGAGTGATAGTAACGACAATGATTTTCGTGGAGACTTACGGGTACTTGGCCACGACGGTCGCGGCAATCATAGCGCTTTTTGTCAGCTGGCTCGTGCTATCATCCTCTGATGTTATACATCGATTGATCGGCCAATACTGGGTCGACACGATTTCAAGGATAACCGGTCTTTTGCTGGTCGCTGTCGCGATTGGTTTTATAATAAACGGGATAAGAACTATTCCGGCGGTGTGATGAAATGAAAATAGGGATAATGTCAGACTCCCACGACAACATATACGCGATCGACAAGGCAATCGAGTTCTTCAACGATTCCAAGGTCGAGCACGTCCTCCACGCCGGCGATTTCGTCTCGCCTTTCGTGGCGCCGAGATTCTCGAAGCTGAAGGCGAAGCTTCACTACGTTTTCGGGAACAACGAGGGCGACAGGGAGTTCTTGCGCGTAAAGTTCGGGGAGATAGGGGTGAGTCCCCTCGGCAACTTCGCCTCGCTTGAATTGGGCGGGCGGAAAATAGCGCTCTTGCACGGCACGCACGAGGATATTGTCAACGCCCTCGTGAAGTCCGGTTCTTATGACGTGGTCGTTCGCGGACACACACATCAGGTAGGTATCTCGGGGAAGAAGCCGATTTTGATCAACCCCGGCGAGACGTGCGGATACATGACCGGGCGCAAAACCGTCGCAATCTTGGACCTGGCCACCCTGAAAGCCGAAATTCTGGAGATATAGTCTATTATTTAACTATCATTTGCTAATTCGGCTTGGTGTAAAGCTGATCGAGATTATCCTGATGGTGCTGGCAGGGTTTTTCGTGGCTTGGAACATAGGCGCGAACGACACTGCAAATTGCGCAGGCACGGCAGTCGGAGGTAGGATAATCGCATACCGCAGGGCAATCGCGGTCGTCGTGATTTTTGTTGTTCTTGGCGCGGTTCTCGAGGGATGGAAGAACATGAACACGGTCGGGACGAGTATAATAACGGCCCCGCCCGGGCAGCAAAATCCGCTGACATTCCTACCGCTTGTAACGGTCGGCATCATGCTCGCCGCCGGGATATGGGTCTTGATAGCTACAATTTTTGGCCTTCCAGTCTCGACTTCGCAATCGATGATCGGCGCAGTCATGGGCGTGGGCGTCCTTATGGTAGTGCTGCGCCCTGATTTTGGTGTTAACATTCAGTACGGAAAACTCGGTACAATTGCTCTATCTTGGGTTCTTAATCCACTAATTGCAGCAATAGCAGCATATCTGATTTTCAAAATGGTCACGCCGGCGTTGCGAAGGATCAAAAACCTGCTCATACTCAACCGCGTGCTATCGATATTAATCATAATTTCCGCTGCATACAGCGCCTATTCTCTTGGAGCGAACGACGTTGGGACATCAACAGGAGTTATCTATGGGTATTTCGGGGGTTCACAGCAGCTTATCGCCCTTTTCGGAGCGGTTGCATTGGCGATAGGGACGATCACTTTCAGTCGCCGCGTGATGTTGACGGTCGGTAGCGGGATAACAGAGCTCGACCCGACAACAGCGTTCTCAGCGCAGTTTGGCGCTGCCATTACAGTTTGGTCGTTCGTCCAGTTCGGGATGCCGGTTTCCACTTCCCAAGCGATCGTGGGGGGAGTCATCGGCGCCGGCTTGACAAAGGGAGCGAAAACAGTGAGCAAGAGTAAGATGAGTAGGATCGTGCTGGCTTGGGTTTTGACGCCGATAGTCGGTTTCATCCTGTCATTCACTATAGGGTTCTTCATGCTGAGGGTGTGAAAATGGAGTCATGGGAAATCGTCTACATCGCATTACTTCTCGCGGGGCTCGGGTTGGGCGTTTTGTCAAGCCCGTATCTGGGCGCGGCACTAATCATGGTGGAAATGATATTGATAGAATATCGTGACATCAAGAGGAGTTCCAAAGCAAATTCGGATTATTCGAAACCTAAACGGTCAAAGTCATCGCGAGAATAGCCATCGAATCGCTCATGTCTTCCGCGCGATCGCTGATGTTCCCGAACCTTCTTATGAAATCTATCAGCTGAACCACGCTGAGTGGACTGAAAAGCTTCTCAAGCTCGTAGACGTCGTTCACAATCGAACCTTCTATGAGATCAACCTGGTGTTCGAGATTGTCCACATCGTGCGCCTTTCTCAGCGCATCGTCAATGTTGATCGTCAGGGACTCGACAGATTCTTGGAGAAGTTCCACGGTTGCTGTGGTTGTTCCGGCCATCTTGAAGAGCCTTTCCTCGATATCCTTTATTTTCTTGTTCTTTTTCTCGACCTTTCTCAGCTCGGTTGCGAGATGTTTTCTGAGCAAAAGAACGCGCATCGCGCCCTCGGCAGTGTCGGCCACCCGGTCAAGCCTCTCGGCGAGCCACGCCAAGTCTCCGCGCACCGCAGGAAGGAAGGCACCCCTGTTTAGTAGAGCTAGGAAATCTCTCCTCCCGCCATCTGCCTTGGTCTCAAGTTTCGAGAGCTCCCTACCCAGGGTCTCTGCCTTTTCAGTATCTTGATCAATAAAGTACGCTTTCACGACTTCCTCGAACTTTTTGACGACGGCCGTGACCGCTTTTGCGTTGCCTCTTAGGATTTCAAAAGCGTCCTTTTCCATCCGCCCGCCCAATATCGAAATCGCCATAACTTCCATCTTTTCACCTTCAGGATATTGATTTTGATTATTAAAAACCTACACTTTGGGCCTTCTTCTGAGTTTTGTACCGCAGGATTGGCATTCTTGCACGCCGGCCGGGTAGACCTTCTTGCAGGCCGGGCAAACTGCCACCCACTCGAACCTCTTCTTTATTCCCGGCATCATCGCCTGTCGAAATGGTATGTCGAGCGAAAGCGCCAGGTTCTGAATGGCGTAATCGTCCGTGACGAGGGCAGCGCCGCGAGGTTTGAGGTCCAAGGCCAGCGCGAGAAGCCCGATGTCAGTATCAGAAACCCTGTCGCCTGTTTTCGCAACGATTTTCCTGACTTTTTCAAGAGATTCTTTCGACGCTTCCAAAATTTTTATTTTTCCTGCCATCAGGGCCGTCTCGAACTCGAGTTTCGTGCCAAGTGCCTTCGCCTCGTCAAGGACTTCGCGTACGGTGACGAGTTCGGCTCCGGAAAGCGCGGGCACGAATCCGCCGATTATCGAAGAAGTGTCCAAGACGTAGACATTCACAGGAGCTTCTCCTTGAGCTTGGGGTAGAAATCCTTCCACGCGTAGAAAGTGGCAGGCCGCTCGGACCTCGTTACCTTGACCATCTGCTCGTATCCCAGCTTCATGCTTTCCTCCCCGTCGACGGCCACGAGCGCTTCCCTCTCTTCCATCGTGAGCTCGATCTCGATCGTGCGGTCAATCGGGAATACTAGCGGAGGTATCGTTGAATCCGAAGGACATATCGGGACAAGAATCATCGCGCCGATTTTAGGGTCAAGTATCGGTCCTCCGGCCGAACGCGAGTAAGCCGTGCTGCCGGTGGGTGTCGAGACGATTATTCCGTCACTTCTCGTTTCAAACGTTGTCTTTCCATCCAAGTAAACCGTCAGTGCTATCGTTTTTCCCAGCATCTCCGGCGAGATCACGATGTCATTGAGGGCATCCGGCAGGCGGGTTTTCCCCACTGTCGCTTTCAGCCTGTCCTTTTTTACAACTCGCAACTTCTTGGCGAGCAACGCCCCGATCGCCTTCTCAATCTCAAAAGGCTCGACCTCGGCGAGGAATCCCCTGACTCCTAAGTTAATCCCCAGCAGAGGAACGTTCGGCGCAATCCGCTGTGCTCTTAGAACGGTCCCGTCGCCGCCAATCGAAATTATCGCGTCGGCTCGTTTTAATTCTTCGGGCTCAGCGCCTTTTCTGTCAAGCTTTTTAGCAAGAGGTTGATAGAGCAGGATATCCCTTTTCCCGAGCAGTTTCATCACTTTTTTCGCCATTTCCACTGTCCTTGGGATTTCCGGCCTGGCCACGATTCCTATTTTCATTCCTAGCACCGAAATTAATTCACTCATTGGTTTTAAATCTCCTCGCAACGCTCAAAGCGATGTTTTTTAAATAGTGTTGTGTATTGAAAAAGGTGAAGTGATGGCGAGAGAAGTCACAGAAGTCGGGAAACTGAAGGAAGGGCGTTTTATACTAATCGATAATGAGCCCTGCAGGATCGTCGGGTTCAGCACGTCAGCACCAGGCAAACATGGGCATGCAAAGGCCAAGATCGACGCGATTGGACTTTTCGACTCCCAGAAGCACTCCACAGTCAGGCCAACAAGCGCGAAAATTGAGATACCTATCATAGAGCGCGGGAACGCCCAGGTTCTGGCCGTCGTGGAAAACAGCGCCCAGCTGATGGATCTTAACACTTACGAGACTTTTGAGCTGCCAGTGCCCATCAACCTCCGCGGAGAAGTCCGAGAGGGCGCCGAAATCGAGTATTTGCAGACGATGGGACGAAAGAAAATAGAGCGCGTAAAGTGAAAATAAAAAATAAAAAAAATAAAAGAGGGAAAGGGTTTTTTAAACGTCGTATGCTCTGAGAGTCTTACGACCGTTCCCTTTCGCCCTGTCAATTGCACGCTTGCATCTTCGAGCGATAAGAGCGTCGAGTTCTCCGAAGAAATCTTCGCTAGCTCTCATTCCCTTCAACAAGCCTCTGACTGCAGATTTAACGATGTATGCCATCATTACACCTCCAATTTTCGATAAACGAATTATCTCGGCGGTATTTAAGCATATAGCTGATTTTTGGTTTTTCGAAGAAATCGCGCCAAAAGCGCCACGAATACGCATTTTACGATTGTGGCGCAGCAATCTGAACATTGCCAGAGGCGTCGACCTAAAATAAGGATAGGAACAGTAGTTTAACGAGGTGAAAACGTGGATCCGAACGTGCTGAAGGCAACGGTTCTCATAATTTTCATAGGGTGCTATTTCCTGGTCATCTCAAGGAAAGTGAGATTAGCATACGTGGCGCTGACTTCGGCAGCGCTCGCCCTCTTGGCGCTTGTCCCGGTCGGGGCGATGACGCCCGGAGAGGCGTTCAACACCGTCGACTGGAGCGTCCTGGGCGTCTACTGGGGATTCTTGATGCTCTCGATAGCCTTCTCGAAAAGCGGGTTCCCCGAACACCTCGCGGAGCACATCTTGCACAGGACCAAAAATGAAGGCAGAGCTCTTCTTGCCCTCTGCGGCCTTACTGCGCTGATGTCGAGCTTCCTTGAAAACGTCGGGACTGTCCTGATAATGGCGCCGATAGCGTTCGAGATAGCGAAGAGGACAAAGTCCTCACCGTTCATTCACATAGTATCGGTCGCAGTCAGCGCCAACATGGTCACAACTGTCACGATGATTGCCGACCCACCATCATTGATTCTGGCGTCGGAGACCGGCATGAACTTCCTGGACTTCTTCTGGTTCCAGGGTAGGATAGGTCTCGGCGTTATTTCGGCGCTCGGAGTTCTGACCGGGCTTGCGACGCTTTACCTCATCCACTTCAGGAGAATGACAAAGAAGGTCGGCATCACGGAGAAAAAAATAAGGATTGATTATATCCCGGCCGCGATTTTCCTAGGCGGCATATTGATGCTTGCAATCAACTCGTTCATAGGAATCGAGATTGGGATCATAGGTCTGACTGTTGGGGTACTTGCGATATTGACTTGCCGCAAGGGACGCATGAGCATGATACGTGATTTCGATTGGAACTCTTTCCTGTTCATCTTCGGGATTTTCATAGTCATAGGCACAGTACAGAAGGTTGGGATATTGCAGGATTTCGCCGGCGCGATTTTGAGCGTTGGGCTCAACAATCCCGTGGTCACGCTCGCACTCCTGACTTGGGTTTCCGTTGCCCTTTCGTCATTCATAGACAACGTTCCATATACCGTTCTGATGATCCCGGTTTGCACGAGCTTGGCCGGAGCGATGGGCGTCAGCGCGTTCCCGTTCTTGTTCGGGATGATGATAGGCACAGGGATCGGGGGAAACATCACGCCTGTCGGGGCAACTGCGAACGTTTTCGCCGTCGGGATGCTCGAGAAGCGCGGCCACAAGATTAAGCTAAAAGAATATCTTAAGGTCAGCCTGCTCGCGTCGATCGTGCCTGTCTTGGTATCATACGTTCTCTTGCAGCTGATCTGGTTATGAAGAGGCGCGCTGTTTGAGCTCGGCCAGCAGTTTCTTCTTTTCTTCGGGCGGTATCTCGTAGCTTTGTTTTATCGTGGGGAACTTCCCGCCTTTCACTTCGCGTCTGAAATCTTGCAGAGCCTTTGCCACGACTTTGTCCAGCTTCGCGTATTGCTTGACGAACTTGGGCGGGTATTGCCCGCTCAGACCCAGAATGTCGTGCAACACTAGCACCTGCCCGTCGCAATGGGACCCAGCGCCGATTCCAATCGTCGGTATTTCGATTTCGTCCGTGATCAGCTTGGCAAGTTCCCAGGGCATGCACTCCAGAACTATACTGAAAACGCCGACCTTTTCGAGAGTTTTCGCGTCCTCGATTATCATTCGCGCGGTCCCCGATGTCTTCCCTCGCAGCTTGTAGCCGCCGAATTGGTGGATCCATTGAGGCGTTAGCCCCAAGTGCCCCATGACTGGAATCCCGGAGTCGACCATCGCGCAAATACTCTTGAGCACGTTTCGCCCACCCTCGACTTTCACTGCCTGCGCGCCACCTTCTTTCAAAAATCTCCCGGAGTTTCTAACGGCGTCAGCAACGCTTGCCTGATATGACATGAAAGGTAGGTCGCCGACGACTAGCGCTCGCTTCGCGGCCTTAGAGACGGCTTTCGTGTGGTGGACCATCTCGTCCATCGTCACAGATAGGGTGTCGGGATAGCCCAGGATCACGTTCCCAAGCGAGTCACCGACTAGCAGGATGTCCACACCCGCTTCCTCGGCCAGCCTCGCCGTCGGGTAATCGTAAACGGAAAGCATCACTATTTTTTCGCCCCTTTCCTTCATCTCCCGCAGTGTGGTTGCTTTCACTCTGTCCATTTGGCCGCCATATCACACTTGTTTCCCGCTCAAAAAGTATTCTGACATTTATAAACAGTGGTGTTGACAAAAATTTGGCCATTCAATTAAACTCCCAAAAGCACGTTTTGTGCCGATACGAGAGTTTTTTTAATACCCTGTTGAATAGTTTTGATTTCATGCTGGGTGGTTACGTAGGAAAAATCCTGCGCGTCGACCTTTCGCACGCGTCCTTCCAAGAGCAGCCTTTAGACCAGGAGTTGGTCTACAACTTCATCGGCGGACGCGGTTACGCCGCGAAGATCCTTTACGACGAGATCGCGGAAGGCGTCGACCCGCTCGGCGACGCGAACAAATTGATATTCATGACCGGGCCGCTAACCGGAACGACTTTTCCAGGCGCCGGCAGGCTTGCCGTCAGCTCGAAATCTCCTCTCACGGGGACGATAGCCGACAGCTCGATGGGTGGATCTTTCGCAACGTACCTGAAGCGCGCCGGGTTTGACGGGATCATATTTTTGAAAAAGTCGAGCAAACCGGTTTATCTCCTTATCGACGATGGGAAAGCCTCGATTCACAATGCGAGTGGCATATGGGGCAAAGACACAGTTGAGAGCCGAAAGATTCTTCTGGAAAAATACCCGGACGCCTGGGTCGCTGTGATCGGGCCCGCCGGCGAGAACCTGAGCAGGATTGCATGTATAATCTCGAGCGGGAAGGCCGGCCGCGACGGAACGGCCGGGAGGTGCGGGATGGGAGCGGTCATGGGCTCGAAGAAACTCAAGGCCATCGTCGTCAAAGGAAACCGCCGCTTCGAGGTTGCAGACGGCGAGGGCTTCAAGAAACTGATTTCAAAAGTCAGAAAGATCATCGAGACGCACCCGATAACTGGCACGGACGGGGGCCTGGGGCGGTTCGGCACGGGCCTGCTCGTTCACAGGACGACCGCGGCCGGGATGCTGCCGGTGGACAACTTTTCGAACAGGGGGCTGACTTTCGAGCAGGTCGACCCGTTCTCAGGGGAAACTGTGAAGGAGAAGTACCTCACGAGGCGCACCGCCTGCTTCGCATGCCCAACGGCCTGCGGAAGGTGGGTGAAAGTCGGCAATTGGGAGGGCAAGGGGCCCGAGTTCGAGAACACGACGATGCTCGGCCCGAATTCAGGATTTTTCGATTACCCCAACGAGATAGTGCCCTTGAACAGGCTATGCGACGAACTCGGCATGGACTCGATTTCCATGGGAGTAGTACTCGGGTTCGCGAGGGCGAATGGAAAGGTCAAGGACATCAAGGAGGCGTTTGATCTGGTCCGCGAGGCGGCATCAGGAAGTTCAATTTTCAGCCACGGCGTGAAGTTCGCCGCTGAAAAGCTCGGCTCAAATGTCATCGCTGCGCATTCGCGGGGACTGGAGCTGCCAGCGTACGACCCGAGGGGCGCGAAGGGGATTGCGCTGGCTTACGCGACTTCCAACCGCGGTGGCTGCCACCTCCGCGCGTACACGATCGCGCCGGAAGTGAACAGCAGCCCGGAGTTCGTCGACCCGAGCACGGAAGTGGGGAAGGCCGACCTTGTGATCAGGATGCAGGACTCATACGCCGTCTGGGATTCGATCGTCGCGTGCAAGTTCCACAGCTTCGCTCTTTTTGGCACGCTCAACTTTGAGCTGGAGGACATCGCAAAGTTGCTCACTGCGCTGACGGGACTGGAGTTCAGCGAGAAGCACCTGCACGAAGTCGGCTCGAGGATTTACAACCTTGAGCGCATGTTCAACGTCCACGAGGGGCTCGGCCCTGAAGAGGACAACCTCCCCGCGCAGTTCGGGATAGACCTATCGAACCTCAAGCGCGATTACTACCAGAATAGGGGGTGGGGCAAGAGCGGCAAACCAAAGAAGCTGGCGCCGCTCAAGAAACCGAAGGCGGCGAAGAAGGTCGAAGTAACTCTCAGTCCGCTTGAAAAGATCGAGATGCCGCAGTTGCAGGTCGCGCTAGACATGGACGCGGACATCCAGACGATAGCGAAGGTAGCGAAGGACGTCTACGAGGGTGGCGCGAGGATAGTCGAGGCCGGGACGCCGTCCGTGAAGAGACACGGCGTCGACAAGCTCTTGCCAGCACTCCAAAAGGCGGCTCCCGAAGCGTTGATAGTCGCCGACCTGAAGACGATGGACGTCGGCAACCTCGAGGCGAGGATAGCCTTCAGGGCCGGCGCGGACGTCTCGGCGGTCCTTGCGATAGGCGGGCGGACGAAGATAATCGAGGCCGTGAGCGAAGCAGCGAAGTGGGACAAGGCGGTCTTGATTGACCTGATAGACACTCCTGACCCGATTGCACTCATCGACAGTCTTAGGAAGGATTTGGTTGGGCAGGAGCAGCGCGTGATATTCTGCCTGCACCGCGGGATAAGCGAGCAGCTGAAAGGCCGCGGGATTTACGAGCAGACCCAGCTGATAGCCGAGGCAAAGAAGCACGCGGCCCAGTTCCGCTTGGCTGTCGCGGGCGGGATCAAGGAGGGCGTTGCGAAGGATGTCGCAAAGGCCGGCGCCGACATTTGCATAGCCGGAAGCGCGATATACAACTCGGCCAATCCCAAGGAGAAAGCCGCGAGAATTCTCAAAGAGATAAAGGACGCCGTGGGTTCAGGCTAGAAATGCTCTAGAAATTGATGTATTCTTTGGGCTTCATGTTGATGTCATTGTTCCAGAAGTGAGCAACGCCCTTTGAAATCCGGAAAATCAAAAGCTCCGGGTCCTTCGCAGTTATCCCCATCGCCTTCAGGAATTGCCTGTCCTTCACAGCCTTCTCTTTTATTTGAATATCCTCCAAGAATTCCACCTCGCCCGTGACTCTCATCGTCGTGCTTCCATTCTTGTCGGGCTTGCAGAAGCATATCTCGGCTTTCGGGTTATCCCTCAGCTGTTTATATAGTCCCTTCATCTTGCCGCTCTGCAAGTAGAACCCTGTCTCGTCGGCGTACCAGAATAGCATGCCCCTGACCCTTGGCTGCTTTCCTTCGATCGTCGCCAGATAGCACACGGGGTTCTCGTTCGCGAACTTTATGCATTCCTTGAAATCCATTCTTTCACTCTTTTTCCATTTCCAATTGACGCTTAAAGTTTTTTCGTGCCTCGGACTTTTGCAAGTCACTTCCTCAATTTTACAACTATCAGGACAATGACGAGCCCGATCAAAGCCGCAACCGAGATTTCCAAGATTGGAATGTCAGGGGCGACGCTGATGGAAGAATATGCGTTGTTGTTCGTGCCGTCCGATTCCTGCAACCCTTCCAAGGATATGGAAACGGCGAGGTCATGATATCCTTCCTGGGCCACCCATTCGAATTTCGTGGTATTTTCCGAACTCTGCTCGATGTAAGGGACCGTTGCAAGTGACGTTGGCTTGTTGTCGACATAGAGGACGGCCTTCACGTTTTCAACGTCCACTACCCCAACGTTGTGGACGGTCAAGTATATGTTGACTCTCTGCCCGCTGCTCGGCGTGTTCTCGGAAAATGAAATGTCATCATCGATTATCGCGACGTCGCCGACCGTGATCTTGGTGGGAAACGATTTTGTCTTAGCCGCCTCGTTGTTCAGCAAGTCGTCGTCATCTGGCGAAACGTTGCTAATCTCCACTATAATTGAGTGTTTGCCCTCCAGATTTTCTGGCACTTCCCACGTCGTCGATAGAAGGTTGTCGTCTTGCGCCGCGACAAAAACCGATTCGAAACCCTCGATGATGTTCTCGGGAGTTTTCTGGTCAATATAGAAGTTGACGTCCCCGGTCGCATCCGTCAGCCCGACGTTGTTAATCCTCGCAAAAATATTGACTGTCAACTTCTCGCCCAGAACGTTCAACTGGATCTCATCCAAGGATCGGCTCAACGTGATCCCAGAAGTCAACAGTTCCGTCTGCGCTTTCCTGAAGACCACGTCGTATTCCATGAGTGTCAGGTCCGGAGACGATGGCGCAGACCCGACGGTTATGCTTGTTGTCGCCTCGTTGTTCGACGTCTCAGTTTCGCTAGGCTTTGTATTCTCAATCACGACTTTCACGGTATAACTACCGGCATTCTGCGCCGCTCTGGCAATCTTTGCGTCGGCCGTGCTCCCGGCCTTCACAGAAACGCCCCTTGCCCTCCCGATGGCGGTGGACAATGGACCGACCTGAGAATAGAAAGCGACATCGCAAGTCCCGTCCACATTCCCCAGATTTTGAATTGTGGCGGTTATCAATATACGCTGGCCCGCCACAGGGGTGTTGTCCGAAAATGTGATGTCGCTGGATGATACCAATAAATCCGGCCCCCCCGCAATCCCCATGGCGCTCTGGACGGCCGAGTACGCATCGACCATCCCGTAACCAAAAGATGCGTTGTACTTGTCGCTGATGCTGGGGTCGTATGGCAACCCCATCGCCTCAGAAGTTTCCTGCAAAATGGTCTTGACCTCGGCCGGAGTCAGGTTCGGGTTCGCCTGGAGCATCAGCGCTACAACCCCTGCCACTTGCGGGGTCGCCATGCTTGTCCCGGACAGCGATTGGTAAGCGTTCGAGGCGGTGCTGTTGCTGCCTTTCGCAGACATGATGAAAGTTCCGGGCGCCGTAACCTCGGGTTTAAATTCGTCGTAAGGGTCCGAGTCACCGTCGTCCGACCGCGGCCCCTGGTTCGAGTATGATGCGAGGGTGTCGTCCGACCGGTTGACGGTGTTCTGGTCGTAAACAGCGCCGACCGTTATCGCGTTGTCGGCCGCGCCGGGGGAATTTATGTAGCCCTCTTCGCCGTCGTTCCCGGCCGCCACCACGACGACGACCCCGGCTTCGACCGCCCTGTTCACCGCCTGCGATTCGGAATCGCTCCCGTTGCTGTTCGAGTCCGAGCCCAGGCTCATGCTCATGACCTTGATGTCGTACGTGTCCTTGTTCGCTATGACCCAGTCGATGCCACGGATGACTGACTCCGTCGTGCCCTCGCCTTTTTGGTCAAGTACCCTGACGTCAATAAGCCCGGCCCCAGGGGCGACCCCCCTGTATGTTTGCGCGGCACCCCCGGTCCCCAAGGCGATGCCCGCCGCGTGCGTACCGTGGAATGTGCCGTAGTCGCTCTGGTCGTTGGGGTTGAACTCCAAGTTCGTTGGGCCCGTCGTGTCGACACCGGCGACGTATTTTCCAGTGAACGATTCGTGTTCGTCGTCGACGCCAGTGTCCAAGATCGCGATGTTCACACCTGTCCCGTCAAAGCCGAGATTCTCCCAGACGCTGGCGTAAAGGGATGAGTACCTAGCCTTGACCGCGCTGGAACTCACGTTCAGGAGCGAGCGGAATTTCTTCTGCAGTTCCGCGACCTCGACACCGTCTATGTTGGTGAGTTCTTCAACGATCGCGGGGTCGATGTCCCGCACGCTTATCGAGTTTATGTTCGAGAACTTGTGAATTTTAGAGCGGTCGACTAATTTTGCGAGAGCGTCCAGGTCCGCGTTTTCTATCGCCCTCGTGAAGTTGAGGACCACGGAGCCGCGGACATCATTGCCCTCACCGGAAAGGACATACGATGCGCGCTTTATGGCAGCAAGTGAACGATTTTCGAGGATGCGCTCTATGACGTCGTCGATTTTGTTCAAATTGTTGTCCTTGTATGCCCAGAGTTTAATGTAGTTTTCATTCGAAGAGAGCAGGCTTAGTAAATTTTCCCTAGATTGCAGTGTCTGCCCCGCGGCGAAATCCTGGGCAGAAACCGCCGCCAAGACGAACGCCACAATGAGCGATAACAGGCAAAATTTCCTTCTCGAGTTTTCCATTTTACCACTACCATATAATTTCGAGGCGCAACTTTTCTATGTTTCCCTTATTTTATATATGCAATACTATTATTAGTGAAACATTCTTTAGATAGTGGTCCTGATGGCGGAGAATATAGCTGAACAGATGTCTGAGGCGATGCGAGAAGTCTCGGTTGCAGAGTTTTTCGAGAAGAACAGGCATCTGCTGGGGTACGAGAACCCGACAAAAGCGTTGATAACGGTCGTGAAGGAGCTGCTCGACAATTCGCTCGACGCAGCCAACGAGGCGGACATGCTCCCGGATATCAAAATTAATGTCGAACAGAAAAAAACAGAGGTAAAATCAGAGGAGTATCTATTCAGCTGGAGCAAAGTGCCGGGAGATGACGAAAGAAATCTTCGAAACTTCTTAAAAAAACAGTTCAACCTTGATTGGATAGAAAACGCCAAGATTACAAACGATGGGGAAAAAATAAGATTATTTTCGGACAAAAACTGGATTGAATTAAGTATTGGCCGAAAAAAAGAAAAAGTTATTGTGAATACAAGTAATAAAAAAACTTTCAAGCTCAAAATAAAAACAGAAGCAAACGAATTGATAGTATATCAATTAATCACAAATGAAGTTTTGGAGGACAAGTTCAAGGTAACAATAGTTGACAACGGTCCGGGGATAAGAGAGGACAAAGTGCCGTACGCTTTCGGCAAGTTACTATACGGCAGCAAGTTCTACCGGCTCCGCCAGTCGCGCGGGATCCAAGGGCTCGGCGGGCACGGCGCAGTCCTTTACTCTCAGTTGACAACCGGCAAATCCGCCAAGATCACCACAAGTCTCGGGAAAAAGATCCACTACTTCGAGATCATGATAGATGTCGAAAAGAACGAGCCGCAAGTCATCGTGCACGAGACGAGGGACAACCCTGACGGCTGGCATGGATTGAAATTGGAGCTTGAGTTGGAAGGGAGATACATAGAGGGCAAACAGTCGATTACGGAATACGTAGAGCAAACTCACATGGCAAATCCCTACGCAAGCATAACCTTCGAAGGTCCGAACGGCAAGGTCGTCTACAAACGGTTGATAAGCGAAATGCCAAAACAGCCGGTAGAGATAAAGCCGCACCCATACGGCGTTGAGTTGGGCGTGTTAAGGCGGATGATCAATGCGACAAACACAAAGAATATCGCTACTTTTTTCGCTAAAGAGTTCTCAAGGGTTGGAAAAGGATCGGCGCTTCAGATTCTAAAGGCAGCTGGAGTTGACCCGAAAAAGAAACCCCAGGATGTGCTTCACGAGGAAACGGAAAGAATCCACAAGGCGATACAACGCGTTAAATTGATCGCACCACCGACGGACTGCCTTTCTCCTTTGGGTGAAAAACTCATGGAGAAGGGATTGAAAAAGGACACCGGCGCCGAGTTCGTCGCCGCAGTCACGAGGCCGCCGAGTGTTTACCGCGGGAACCCGTTCCTAGTCGAAGTCGCAATGGGGTACGGCGGTTCTATTCCTGCGGACCAGACGGCGCAATTGTTCAGGTTCGCAAATAAAGTCCCGCTGCTCTACCACCAGTCCGACTGCGTCATCGCCGACGCGACCAAGGAGGTGGACTTCAGGAGATACGGGTTGAGCCAGCCTTCATCGTCACTGCCGGTGGGCCCGCTAGTGATCTTGGTGCATTTTGCATCAGTCTGGGTGCCGTTCACGTCCGAGGGCAAGCAGGCAATCGCGAACTACCCTGAGATCCTGAAGGAAATCAAGCTTGCAATACAGGACGCGGGGAGAGAGCTCGGCTCCTACGTGCGCCACCAGGTCAAGCAGAGGGAAATCCGGCTGAGGAAAGAGTTGTTCGAAAAGTACGTCCCCGAGCTCGCGGAATCCCTCGCGAAGCTGACTGACAAAAGCAAGGAAAAGATAATCCGCGACCTTGAGAAGATAATCCGTGACAAAGACACGAAGAAAATCGCCGGGGGCGAGGGAGAGAAAACTGGGGCCGCAGAAAAAGAGGTTAAAAACGAGGGAGAGAAGAAAGAAGGTGAGCTGAATGAAAAAGGAAATGAAAAAGGAACTGGGAGCGAAAAAGAACCTGAGGAAGCTGGGCAGTGACCTCGTCGAGCAGATCGAGAAGAAGCAGAACCCGACGATAGACATCCCGATAAGGTCTCTTTCGAACGTCAACTTCAACAAGGAGACGATGAGGATCGAGATAGGGGACGCTGTCGCGAAGAGGTATTTCTTCAACATCGCGCACGTCAGGAAGTTCACGCAGACGGTCGAGGTGGCCGCCCTGAGCAAAGACCTGCTCGACGTCAACAAGCACCTGAGCCTCAGGGAAGCCTACTATCGGATGAAGAGGACGCTCCCGAACTCCAACATCAACATCGTCGACGAGCAGGAAGAGTCGAACCAGGCGATCGAGGACCTGGAGCTCGTCGCGAACTCGTCGCGCGAGCAGCTGCACATAAACGCGAACAAGATGGGCTCGGTCGCCGGAAACGTCGCGATCGAGGACAAGGGAGACCTCGTCGACTGGAGCAAGCTCGGCTCGGGCGGATGGGCCATCCCGAGCAACGTGGAGAACATAAAGTTCAAGAAAGTGAAGACGAAGTTCATAATCTACATGGAGAAGGCTGCGGAGTGGGAGAGGCTCCACGAGGACCGCGTCTGGGAGAAGCTGAACTGCCTGATAATGAGCTCGCAGGGCCAGGCCACTAGAGGCGTGAGGCGGCTACTACAGAGGCTGCACTTGGAGCACAAGCTGCCCGTCTACGTTCTGGTCGACGGAGACCCGTGGGGAATCTACATCTACTCTGTCCTGAAGTTCGGGTCGATAGGCCTGGCGCATATCTCGGAAAGCCTAGCGATTCCGGGCTGCAAGATGCTCGGGCTGACGGCCGACGACGTGGTGAACTACGACCTGAAGAGGCACCTGATAAAATTCGAGGATGTTGATATGCGGAGGCTAGAGCAGGGACAAGAAGAACTGGCAGAGGCAGTTCAAGATGTGGAAGGAGCTGAACGGCAAGGTCGAGCTGGCGGCGCTGTCATCGAAGGGTATCACCTTCATCTCTGACAGCTACATCCCGAACAAGATCAAGAACAAGGAATGGCTCGACTAATTTTCTGTCTTCAGATGTCTTGCTTGTCTCAAGCATCTTTCAGCACAAGTTTTTTATCAACAATAGACAGATAATATTTTGACGACTCTGGCTTGGGCCATCTTTTTTTGTTTTTCTTTTAAGCCGGTCCGGGGAATCGAACCCCGCCAACCAGACGACGACTCTGGCTTGGGCCAGGACGGCCGGCATTACCTCCACCGCGCTCCCGTCCAGAGCCGAGGCCAGGTTTTGGACATACCGTTCAAGCAGTGGTTTTCCTAACCTGTCATCGTGGGTTTGTGCCGATGTCCTTTATAAACAAAGAAAATTGGATCAGTAATACGATAGACTTGTTTCACAATGCAGAATTTTTTGCATTGCGGCCGTGGGGTCGCCCGGACCCGAAGTTTTCAAAATTATTGCTTTACCTTATGCGCTTCGATTCTTTTTTCTTCCTCTCGAGGAACTTGTAGACGGTCGAATGCTCCGCCCCGCCCAGAAGCAATTCCAGCGCAGACCTTGCGAACTTGATCTGCTCGGCCGTCCCGATTATCGCGACAGTCTTTCCGTAGATTGAGATCAAAGTCCCGGTGATTTGCTCCACCGTGTGCCTAGTCTTTCCTGCCTCGCCGATTATGCGCCCCTTTATCCTCGAGACGGCTTTCTCCGATTCCCCGACGTAATCCTCAATCTCTAGGATATCCAGGAAATGGTCATCTTCAAAAAGACGGAACGCCCTCTCGGGGCTGAACCCGCGCGCAATCGCCTTCAGGACGTCGTTCGCCTTCAGGACACCGAGCGGGTCATCACCCTTCTCGATCTTCACCTGCCCGGTCTCGCTGTCGAACAATAGTTTTACCCTTGCCATCCTCTCTATCTCTCTCTTGACGGCGCCGTCGGGTCCTATCGCGGCCCCAATCCTCTCTTTCGGCATTCGCAAATACATCGGTACACCGACTAACGGTTCAGGTTGTCCTTGAAAGCCAGGCTCTGGGAAGGCTCAAGTCTCCCGGAATATTTCCCCTTCCTGTCGTCGTAGCCCTTCAGTACGGCCTTGTCCATCGTATAGAACAACAACTGGCAGACCCTCATCTTGGGGTAGAGTTTCACTGGAGAGGGGTTCATGTTCAGAATTTCCAGCGTGACGGGTATCGCCTTTATCGAGCCCGAACCAGGGTTGACGTGCCCAGATGAAATGTGGATGAAGACACCCATGCGCGCGATGGACGACCGACCTTCTATCGAAGCTACGAGGTCGTTCGGGACAGAGACAGTCTCCAGAGTCAAGCCAAGAACAAGCTGCTGTGGTTGTAGGATGAAAGGCTTGCCCTTTGTGTCAATCAGCTTGGTGTTTCTCTTTATCGTTTCAGGCTTGAACGGGTCGACAATCCCATTACCTTTGAAAACCCTGAACTTGCTCCCGAGGCGCAGATCGATTTGGCTCGGGCCAATCAATTTTTCATCAAATGGGTTGATTTTGATCTTTCCGAGTTTCAAGTACTCGTGGATTTGCTCTCCTGAAAGTACCGCCATTTCGACCGTTGGAATGTGATTTTGCCCCGAAAAAAGCCTTGCGGTGTTGAATTATTTTCACTTTATCAAAAATTCGTGGTACTCGTCACCGCGGTTGGCGCATCTAGTCTCCTTGACTGTGATGTCCTTGAATTTCTTGAACGAAGTCAGCGCACCGAGGCAGTACCCCTCGAAATAGGTGCAAGCGATCGGCGGGAGCATAAAGTCCTTCAGGCGCACGACTATCCGTTTCTTCTTCCTATCGTAATACTCTTCGAGGATGCCCGAGGAGTAATGTCGGCTCCAATATTTCTGAAGATTTTTGATTATCGTCTTCATGCTGACGAAACGCCGCACTATCGCCTTTGTCACAAATGAGTGCTGAGGCGCCCAACTCCCCATCGCTATAATACCATTCTTGTCGAGGTCAAGAACCCCTCGCCGACAACAGTACCATGATATCCTGAGCCGAGTATGTCGCTGTCGCGTGGTGCTCGCCGTTTCTTGCCGCGTTTTATATTTGTACCGCCATTACATCGCTCAAAACAACTACGCGGACTAATTAATACTCGTTTTGCGTAGGTTGAAATTATACGCCACCGGTATCCGCGATGGTTTTTAGTCAAGTTTGTAGAAGCTTTTATTGTGCCGGGGTAGCAAAGCCAGGTAATGCGCACGCCTTGAGAGCGTGTGGCCCTATGGGCCTCGGGCGTTCAAATCGCCCCCCCGGCGCCATCATTTGAGCAAAACACACGAAACTTTTTACTGAACTTTGGCAAATCTAGGTTTTTAAA
>DYTO01000017.1 GCA_020725895.1 Candidatus Hadarchaeum sp.
GATAGACGGGCGGCCCGCCTGCGATGACGGCATCCGGCCTCTGTTCCAGGGTATCTTGCAGAGTCTCCCTCTCCATCGGCCCCTGAATGTCAGACGCGTGGACGAGCGTGCATCCCTTCGTTTTGACAGTGAGCATGAGCAAGGATCCCACCTCCGAGCCCCGCGGCCCGTGCGGCACAGGCTTCGAGAATCGGAGCGTCGTCCCACCGAAATTGAACTCCTGCCCGTCCGCATTTTTTATCTCCGCCTGCTCGGAGTTCATCTTCCAGAACATGTACCCGCGCTTGCGCTGGCTGAGGTTGATATTGGTTGTGTGGTCCTTCGCAAGCACGGTCTTCCCGCGATACAGCCTTTCGGCGAGTTCATTCGAGCTCCAAATCCAAGTCCAGTCCTCGAAGCTCGGCACGTAGTGGTCGAAATGGTAGTGGCTGATCGTCAGAACGTCTGACTTCCGCGCGAACTCGAGTATCCGTTGTCGGGATGTCGCGAGCGCGATGTACTCCTCCTCGTGGGGGCCGAGGTTGAACCTCGGGCCCAGCGCCGATCCCGGGTCGACGACAATCTTGACGTCGTCCGTCGAGACAAAAGTCGCCATCCCGCGGACGCCGAAACTCTCGAAAGCAAGAGGCAGGACCTCTATCTCCCCGTTACCTATCGGAACTTGTTCCATTCCATCAACATCCAATCTAACTTTAAGTTTAAATCCGAACAACCTGATTGGTAATCGATGACAATAAAACTTGACTACATCCAGAAGCCCAAGCTGAAGAATCCGGCGATGATCGCGGGCCTGCCAGGGATAGCGAACGTCGGGAAGCTCGCGATAGAATATTTGATTTACCAGACTAGGGCGGAAAAGTTCCTAGAGCTACATTCGGAGCACTTCCCCGAGTGGGCCATCCCCGTCGAGGGCGGGATAAGGACCCTGCGCATGGATTTCTTCCACGCGAGGCCCGAAGGCATTAAGAGGGACTTGATCCTGATGTCGTCGGACGCCCAGGCGGCGACGCCTCTCGGCCAGTACGCGCTAACGGGTGAGATACTCGACATCGCCCAGGAGCAGGGAGTCACGACGTTCACGACGATGGCCGCCTACGTTCTTTCGTCCGGAGTGATGAAGATGAAGCCGGTCGTCGGAGTCGCTTCAAGCAAAAAATTGACCGCAGCCCTGAAGAAGAGCGGAGTCGAGATGCTCGAGAGCGGCGTGATCGTGGGGATGAACGGTCTTCTGCCAGCGTTCGCCGCGATGAGGGGAATGGACGGCTACTGCCTCCTCGGCGTCACTTCCGGCGGGATGATCGACCCGAACGCATCGCGTGCGGTCCTGCAATCGCTTTCAGCGATGCTTGGATTTTCTATCGACACGACAGAGCTCGGCGAGCACGCGGAGAGGCTGGAAGCGAAAATGCCGAAGCTGAAGGAAGCCCCAGAAGAGGAGACAAGCTACATCCGATAGAGGTTTTCCCATGTCGGAACTCTCAAATAACGAGATGCGAAAGGTCGCGAAAATTTTCGTGTCGCGCTCCATGAGGATCGGCAAGAAGAAGGATGGCTACGACGCGGTCAGGATTCTTTACAACAGGACCGACCCGTCATGCGAGGAGTTCGCGCAGATGGTCGAGGAGGAGTGCTGGAAGATAGGCGCGCACACGCTCATTCTCTCAGATGAGGCGAAGAGGGACCGCCTCTACTATCAGCTGAAGCCCGAGGCCGCCCTGAAGAAGCTCAGCCCGTTCGGTCTGGCGATAGCCAAGAACGTCGATGTCACGATGTTCATCGGCGAGGATGACGACCCCAACTGGGCATTCGGCCTCTCGAACAAGATCAAGCTCACTGCCCCCAACCGCGAGAAGCTCCGAGACATTTTGGACAGGCGCAAGGTCCGGTGGGCGTACTTCGGCTGGCCGATCCCGGGCGCCGCGAAGGGTTACGGCTGCTCCGTGAAGCAGTTCAGAGACATATTCTTCGAAAGCATCAGGCAGACATTCAAGCCGGAGCTCGTCAGGCTCTGTAAAGTTTACGAGAGGTCGCTCAAGGGAAGGGACACTGTCAGGATAGTGCACGAGGACGGCACCGACCTGAGTTTCAGGATAAAAGGCAGGCCAGTTTTGATAGACGACGGCGTTATCTCGGACGTCGACATGATGAACGAGGATGTCGGGGTGAACATCCCCGCGGGGGAGGTCTTCCTTGCGCCGCTCGAATACTCGGCGAACGGGAGGATATTCTTCGACAACGTCTCGACGCACGGCTTCGGCAAGCTCAAGGGGCTCGAGCTGAATTTCAAGAACGGCAAGGTCGTGAAGTATCGCGCCGAGAAGGGCACCGAGAATTTCACGAAATTCCTGAAGGCGAACACTGGCGAGAAGGACCGCATAGCGGAGTTCGGAATAGGCACGAACAAGGGCGCGAGGTACACCGGCGGCAGCATAATAATAGACGAGAAGATAAAGGGCACAATCCACATCGCTATCGGGAGCAACCGGGGCGCATACCACGGGAAGAACAAGGCCTCCAGCCACCTCGACATGATCAAGGACATGCGCGATGGGCAGGTTTTCGCGGACAGGAAGCTGTTCATGGACAAAGGGCGGCCAGTGGCGTGACTGAATGGCAACCACAGATATCCTGTTTGCTTTTGAAGTGATCCTTTGTTCGTCGAGGTCGCGATCGCAATTTTCATATTCAAGCACTACAAGAAGATGGACTACTACATGAAGTCGCTTTAAGAATGCGTCAACAAGTAGGAAAAGTCAAAGAAAGGAAAATGATTTCAGAGCCCTAGCTCCGAGAGCTTTTCTTTTGTGGGCGCGCCTTCAGAGTCCCATCCCCTGGCTTTGTAGTAATCGGGCAGCATCTTTCCGAGCTCTAAGACCCTTCCGCGAGAGTTCCCTTCCTTCAGAGGCTCGTCCAGAATTCTTCTCGGGACCGTGTCGTCCTTCTTCCCGTACCCGGCTTTCATGTTGAATAGCCGCTCCAGGTTCCAGACGCGCTCGCCGACCTTGATGAACTCCTTTGAAGAGTAGTCGACGCCGGTAGCCGCAGACAGGAGCGCCGCGTACTCGTCGACAGTCAGCGCGAAAGATGTGAACCTGCAGAGGCTGAGAGAGTCGACGGCCGCGCTGACATCCTGGAAGAGCTTAACTATCTTCACCTTGCCCTCGGCCTTGAACCTGTCGATAAGCGCCGGCACTCCCAGGACCTCCGGGCCGATCATGTACGCGCGCAGGTGGCAAGCGCCCCTGCTCGATGTCGCGTAGCCCAAGCCGTGTCCCTGAGCGCCTCGCGGGTCGTAGGCGGGCATCTCCATCCCCTTCACTTGCATCGCGATCTCCGGGTGCCCGTACTTCTCAGCCAGCCTCTTCGAGCCCTCCGCGAGTTCATTTCCGAAGCCCTCCTTGAGCCCCGTCAATTTCGTGAGCTCAAGCATCTTCGCCGAGTCGCCGAAGTTTATCTTCTCCTTGATGTAGCCCTTTTTAGAGAGTTCCATCGCGCACGCGATAGTGCTGCCCATGGATATCGTGTCCATACCGAGCCTGTTGCACGCGTAGTTGGCCTTTGCGATGTCCTCAAGCCTGCTCACGCCGCAAGTCGCCCCGAACGCCCACACCGTCTCGAACTCCGGGCCGCCGCCGACCTCGCCGTCAACCCTCGTCATCCTTCCGCACCCTATCGGGCAGCCGAAGCAGGCGTAAGGCTTCACGAATATCCTCTCGATGTACTTCGGCCCGCAAATGCCGTCGGCCTCGTCGAAGTGACCGAACTGGTAGTTGTGTGTCGGGAATATCCCGACCTCGTTTATGATGGAGACGAGAGCATTCGTCCCGAAAATTTTAAGCGCATCCTTCGTCAGAGGGTTCTTATCTATCGTCATCAGGCAGTGCTTGACGACCTCCATGAACTTCTCCTTGTTTGCGACCGCGGTCGGGCCGGTTCCCTGTACTACGAGGGCCTTGAGATTCTTAGAGCCCATCACGGCACCAAGTCCGCCGCGCCCAGCAGCGCGATGCTCATCGTTCATGATGCATGCGAACTTCACGAGCCTTTCACCGGCAGGCCCGATGCAAGCGACCTGTGCCCTCTTGTCCGTCTCCTCCACGAGCTTCTTCGTGGTCTCCTCGACGTCATTGCCCCAGAGATTGGACGCGTCTCGGATCTCGCCCTTCTTGTCCTTCACCCATACGTAAACCGGGCTCTTGCTCTTCCCCTCGATGATTATCGCGTCGTATCCCTGCCACTTTATCTGGGGCGCCATCTGGCCGCCGCAGTTCGAGTCGCATATCGCGCCCGTGAGCGGGGATTTCGAGACTACCTCGAACCTCCCTGAAGTCGGCGCGGCCGTCCCCGTCAGTGGTCCGACGGCGAAGACGAGCTTGTTATTCTCGGAGAGCGGGTCAACCTTCGGGTCGACCTCGTCGTAGATTATCTTGGTCCCGAGTCCACGCCCGCCCAGGAATTCCTTCTTGACTTGCGGGTCGAGGTTTTCATCGGAAATTTTTCCGTTTGAAAGGTTGATTCTAAGTATCATTTTTTCACTCACTCATAAAATCTGTTAAATTCCCTAAAAGGACAGTCCACGCATTTCATCTTGTAGTACTGGAAAGTCCCCTTCGGCATCTTGTCGAAGTTCGCCTTCCTGCTCGGGCAGAGCCTGCACGGGATCTCCTCGACGTCCCAGTCGGTGTACCTGGCCCAGGTGTAGCTGTCTATTATCTTCACGCCGGCGCTCGTCCCGAGCCTGTTCGCCCCAGCCGCGATCATCCTCAGTGCGTCCTTGAAGTCGTTTATCCCTCCAGAAGCCTTCACGCCGTATCCCTCGCCGACGGCCTCCCTCATGAGCCAGATGTGTGGGATCGTCGCACCCATCGGGCCGAAACCCGTCGAACTCTTGACGAAGTGGGCGCGCGCCTCCTTGACGAGAAGGCTCGCCTGGGTTATCTCCTCGTATGTCATGAAGCCGGTTTCGAGAATTACCTTGACGGGACAACCGTTCGATGCCTCGACGACGGCCCTGATGTCGTCTTTCACGAGGTCGTAGTTCTTGTCCTTGAACGCCGAGACGTTCATCACCATGTCGACCTCTGTCGCGCCGTCCTCGACAGCCTTCCTCGCCTCCTTGGCCTTTATCTCGGTCGTCGACTGGCCGAGCGGGAAGCCCGCGACGGTCGCGATCACGATGTCAGTCCCCTTCAGCTCGTTGGCGCAGAATTTCGTCCAGAAGGGGTGGACGCAGACGCAGTAGAAGTTGTAAGCTTTCGCCTCGTCGCAGAGTTCCTTGATCTGCTTGGTCGCCTTGTAGGGAGAAAGTTGAGTGTGGTCTACCATCCCAGCGATATCCTCTGGCGAAAGGTCGAGTTCCTTCGTCTTCCTGTCAGCCTGTGGAATCCTCTCCATCGGCGTTACCATTTCATCGTTAGAACTCTATAGCGACCAAATAAATACACTTCTAAACTTGAAAATTTTAAATAATCGCGATACAGTTAATTCGTGCTTGAATGAAATCCGGAGAAAACAAACCCGCGTTTTATGGGGATTTGAAATTCATGGTCGCGCCCGGGGTATACGCGCCGGCGGAGGACACGTTTCTCATCGCGGACAATCTGGATGTCAGGGCGGGCGAGGAAGTTCTGGAGATCGGGACGGGCTGTGGCATCCTCGCGATTTCGGCGGCGAAAGCGGGCGCGAAAGTTGTCGCGACGGACTCCAACCCTGCGGCGGTCGCTTGCGCGAAGGAGAACGCGAAGCTGAACGGCGTTGGCGGAAAAATCGATTTCCGTCTGGGGAACCTCTTTGAGCCTGTCGCGTGGAAGGCGTTCGATCTGGTGATTTTCAACCCGCCTTATCTGCCTGCGTCCGGGGAGCTCGAAGGTGACTCGATTGGATTGGCGTGCGAGGGCGGCCGCGATGGCACAGCCGTGATCTCGCCATTCCTGAAGTCGTTGCCACGGCATCTGAGAAAGGGCGGAAGGGCCATTTTCTTGCTTTCATCTTTTTCGAAGAGCGATGAATGCCTCAAGGAGTTGTCGAGGCTAGGTTTTGAATTTGAGACGAAAAAAGAGAAGCTAAGTTTCGAGGAGCTCGTCCTCGTCAAGGCCAGAATGGCAGAATGAACTCAAAAAGGCCATTCAGAAAGGATTTATTCGGGCATCACGTAAGCAGGTGGGTGCTAATATCGGGAAAAGACCGCGAAAGTGGAAGAAGAAGGGCCACATGCGCTGGAAATGGGTCAAGAAGCGCATGAAGCGGAAGATGCGCAGGATCAAGCAGCGCAAGCTAGGCAGACTAGGTTAGGCTTTTTTGTAAAGTGTGCACACGTGTGCAGTCGCAACCCGAAAAGTTTATTTATGCGTTGGATGATATATCCAACGGTGAGCGATTGAACGGATTGAGAGCCGCAGCGATAAAGATATTCGGGACGGGCCCGCCGCAGAAGGTGCTTGCGAGGAGGATCAAGATATTCATAATAATCGGCGCAATCTTGCTTTCTCTGAGCAAGATACTCTACTGGAGTGGCATGACGTTCCCAAACTTCGAGATGATAATCCCGACGCTAGTGGTCGTCGGCTCATTTTCCCTCTGCTGCGGCACGACAAAGTTCTGGCGCACTGTCACGCGCTACTTCGGCCTGATAGCGCTCGTCAGCATAATGATAATCGACCTGGCGCTGTGGGGATTCCTCCCTATTTACTTCTTCACCTGGCCCGGGTTCATCCTCTGCTGGTATCTCGGCTTGCAGAACAAGCTCTCGATGTTCGGCAGGTTCAAGAGCCTCCTCTGGCGCACCACCCTAACGGCCGCGATCGCGATAATCCTCTTCGACGTCTGGACGGGCCTCATCGGTCACTCGATAACGTCGGGCGTCTCCATCTGGACGGCATTCCTCGGCCAGATCCCATTTACTCTATACCACCTCACTTCGCTGATATTCATCCCGCCTCTCGTCGGAATGGGGAAGATGCTCGCCAAAGTCAAGGTATCCGTGCCGGTTGCAGTGCCGGCAAAATCAAGCGTCAAGACACAGGTCGGGAGGTGAAGGATTTTTGAATGGATTTTCACAGATCGCAGCGCTTCTAGCAGTAGTCGGCTTCGTGACATTCGCCGGAGGCTACGCAGTCGCGGGAGGGATAACGAGACAGGCGGAGCAATACGCGTTGGGGGAGAACATTGACGTGAATGTCAGGATCGACAACCTCGGCATAAACACCACCGTGAGGCTATACAAGGGGATGACTCCGTTCGACGCGCTCCTCAGGGTCGCGAGCATGAAGACGACATACTACTCCCAGTTCGGTTCTTCGCTCATCGACGAGATAGGCGGCGTGCAGCAGAGCTGGACGTACAAAGTGAATGACGAGGAGCCTCCTGTCGGCATGGGGAGCTATCAGCTTAGCGACGGGGACAACCTCGAGCTGCTCAAGCCTTCTTGGGGATAGTCGAGGCGGCTGCCCTTGCCCCCGCCTCGGCTTTGGCGGCGTCCTCGCCAGTCCCTATCACTATCACGTCGCCCTCTCGAGCGCCCAATCTTTTGAATTCATCGACTACCCTTCCATCTATTTTAGAGTAGCCGTCCGGGAACTGGATTTTTCCACCCCTGAAAATCAGGACAGTCGCACCGTCAGCGCCGATCTTTATCGCGGCATCCCTCTGCTCGACACCCTGCCTGATCATGCCCGCCGCGCCCTTCACGATAGTGGCGACGTCGACATTGCCGACCGTCAGCGGGCCCGCGTCGATTCTCACGAACTGCGACGGCTTTCCAAGCGCGCGCTTTCCCTTCTCCGTGAGCGAATGCCCGCCCCGCGTTGACGTGATCAACTTTTCCTTCTTCAACTTGTCCAGAATCGTCCTAATGCTCCCCTCGCCGACGCCGAGCTCTTCCGTCAGCTGCTTGCGGCTTACCTCCCCGTACTTCTGGATGAGCTCGAGAGCCCCGCGTATATGAACGTCAGAAAATCTTGGCAATGGGCCTCTTTGCTTCATGTTCTCAAAACAAAAAGAATTTCAGCCTTTAACTATTTGCGTTCCGGTCTTCCCGTCCAGGGCCTCGATGACCTTGTCGAGCGACGTGATTATCGCCCTTTCCCCGCCCCAGTCCATGAATCGCAGGCAGGCCTTGACCTTCGGCCCCATGCTTCCCGCGAGGAAGTGGCCCTCCTGGAGGTACTTCTTCGCCTCGGAAACCGTTATCTTGTCCAATGCTTTCTCGCCGGGTTTCCCGAAGTTCAGTTTCGCCTTTTCAACGTCAGTCAATACCAGCAAAGTGTCCGCGCCCACGACTTCCGCAAGCTTCTCCCCCGCGAGGTCCTTGTCAATGACCGCCTCGACGCCGCGCAGGTGGCCGTCCGGGTCGAGCACGACCGGGATCCCGCCGCCGCCAGAAGCGATCACGACGACGCCCGCGTCGACGAGCTTCTTTATCGCATCCGCCTCCACGTTTTCCGCGGGATCGGGCGAAGGAACAACCCTGCGCCAGACCTTGCCGTCGCCAGGCTTGACTTTCTTGAAAATGTATTCGGGATGCTTTGCCTTTACCTGTTTCATCTCGTCCTCCGTCAGGAAGTTCCCGACAGGCTTCGAGGCGTTCTCTCCCCTGAACTCCGGGTCGTCCCTGCTTACCCTGACTCGGTTAACGACAGCGATAACGGGAACTTTCGCACCGAGGTCGCGCAGCTGGTTATCCATCATCTGCTGGAGCATGTAGCCTATCTGACCCTGGGTCATCGCGCCGAGGATGTCGAGGTCCTGAGGCGGGATGTTCTCCTTCGCGACGTCGTTCTGTACCGCGAGGTTCCCGACCTGCGGCCCGTTTCCGTGAGTGATGACGAGGCGATCCTGTGGTCCCATCTTTTTCACGACCTTCGCGAGGAAAGTGGCGGTCTTCTTGCAGTTGATGAATTGCTCAAGGGTCGTGCCTTTCTCGTTTGCCTGCTTGATGGCGTTGCCTCCAAGTGCAACCAACAGTTTCATTGTCTCCAAATCAAATTTACACGGTATATAAAAAGATTCACTTTGCAATCAAAAACGCCATGACGGCCTTCTGGGCGTGGAGCCTGTTCTCGGCCTGGTCGAAGACCACCGACTGCGGGCCGTCGATGACCTCGGCCGCCACCTCCTCGCCCCTGTGCGCCGGAAGGCAGTGCATGAATATCGCGTCCTTCTTCGCCTGCGCCATCAGCTTGCCGTTCACCTGGAATTCATTGAATGCCTGGGCCCTCTTCTCCCTCTCGGCCTCCATACCCATCGAGGTGAAGACGTCCGTGTAGACGACGTCCGCCCCGCTCACCGCCTGCGCAGGGTCGTTGACGAGTTTTATCTTGCTCCCGCTCTTCGCCGCGTTCGCCTGCGCCTTTCCGACCATCTCCGCCGGCGGCTCGTAACCATTCGGGGTGGCGATAGTGATGTTGCAACCGACGAGGCTGCAGCCGAGCATCAATGAAATGCACACGTTGTTCCCGTCACCGACCCAGGCCACGTTCACCCCTTCCAGTTTCCCCTTGTGCTCGATTATCGTCTGGAGGTCTGCGAGCGCCTGGCACGGGTGCTCGAGGTTGCTCAGGGCGTTTATCACCGGAACGGAGCTGTGCTTCGCCAGGTCCTTCAGGTCGTTGTGAGCCCTGACTCTCGCGACTATCCCGTAGACGTACCTGCTCAGGGTGTTTGCTGTGTCCGAGATAGTCTCGCCGCGGCTGAGCTGGAGTTCCTGCGAACTCAGGAATAGCGGTTTGCCGCCCATCTCGCTTATTCCAGCTTCGAAAGAGACGCGCGTCCTAGTCGAAGGTTTCTCGAAAATCAGGCCAATGGTCTTGCCCTCAAGCTCTGCTGAAAATTTCCCGATTTTCCTTTCCTGCTTGAACCTGATCGCGTCATTCAAAATGGCCTGGACTTCCGCGCCAGTCAGGTCTGTCATTCCGAGCAAGTCCCTCTTTTTCACTTTAACACCTCGCGATTATCAAGTCATCAGAACTCTTTAAGGATTTGGTCGAGCGCGGTCACGAGCTTGTCAATGTGCTGGTTTTCAACGATGAGCGGCGGGACGAAGCGCAAAACGGTGTCGTTCGTCGCGTTTATCAGGAAACCTTTCTTCATCGCTTTTTCAACGATTTCGTCCGCGATCTTCTTCGATGAGACCTCCGCGCCGATGAGGAGCCCCTTTCCGCGGACTTCCTTGATTTGTTCGTGCTTCTCGGCGAGCTCGTTCAGGCGCTTCATGAAGTACTCGCCTTTCTTGGCCGCCGCCTGCGGCAGCTTCGACTTTTTCATCGCCTTGATGGTGGCTTCCGCCGCCGCGCACGCGAGGAAGTTGCCGCCGAACGTCGATGCATGGTCGCCCGGGGCGAAAGATTTCATTATTTCGGTCTTCGCGCCCATGCAGCCTATCGGGAAACCTCCGCCTAGCGCCTTCGCCATCGTGAGAATGTCGGGCTTGACGCCGGAGTGCTCGCTTGCGAACCACTTGCCAGTGCGGCCGATCCCCGTCTGGACCTCGTCGCATACCAGAAGGGCGCCGTTCTTTTCGCATATCTTCTTCAGCCCCGGGAGGTAGTCGTCCGATGGGACCTTCACGCCTCCCTCGCCCTGGATGGGCTCGACTATCACGACCGCTGTTTCCCCGTTCACCGCGCTTTCCGCGGCATCGAGGTTGTCGTAGGGGATGAAGTCAACGACCTCCGGGATGATCGCGTGGTATGGCTTGTGGTATGCCGCCTTCCATGTCGCGCCAACCGTGAGGGCCGTGCGGCCGTGGAATGAGCCCATCATTGCGACTATTCTTGCGCGCTTCGTGTGCTTGACGGCCAACTTCAGGGCGGCCTCGTTCGCTTCCGCGCCGGAATTGCAGAAGAAGAACTTTTCGATGCCGGCCGGCGTTATCGTGGAGAGGATCTGGGCGAGCTCGACCTGTTTGTTGATGTAGTAGAGGTTTGAAGTGTGCATTATTTTGTTTGCCTGGTCGGAAATCGCCTTCACTAGCGCGGGGTGGCTGTGCCCGAGGACGCAGACGGCTATCCCGCCGACGAAGTCGAGGTATTTCTTTCCCTTGATGTCCTCGACTACCATGCCCTTGCCTTTCACCAGTGCTAGCGGCTTGCGTTTGTACGTCTGGGCGACGTAGCGCTTATCCATTTCGATTATATTTTTCACCTAATCACCACAGTAACTATCTCAGCATACTTTTAATTACATCACTCGGCGGCGTTTGAAATGTTACAAGAATTCAGTGAGACGCGTTTCCCTTGTTCTCATCGCCGGTTATCATCGTCCCGACCCCGCTGTCAGTCAGAATCTCGAGGAGAAGAACGTGCGGCATCACGCCCTTGAGAACGTGCGTTCCATCCACCCCACCCTTGATTGCCTTCAGGCACGCCTCAACCTTCGGTATCATGCCCTTCTTGATAACGCCTTGGTGGATGAGGTTCTTCGCCTCCGTGACTGTCATTGATGATATCAGGGTCTTCTCGTCTTCTGGGTTCTTCAGGACGCCGAGGACGTCCGTGATGAAAATCAGTTTCTTTGCCTTCAGAGCCATGGCCAGCTCCGCCGCCACCGTGTCGGCGTTGATGTTCAGGCTGTGCCCCTCCATGTCGACGCCAATCGGCGCCAGCACAGGGATGCACCCGCTCTTGATCAGGTTGTTCAAAATCGTCGGGTCTATCTTCTCGACCTCCCCAACGAAGCCCAGGTCCACCTCGACCTCCTTTCCCTTGCTCGTGGTCGTCTTGTAGACGAGCTTGTGCGCGCGAATCAGGTTCCCGTCAATCCCGGAAATCCCGAAAGCCTTCCCTCCATGGTGGTTTATGCCGAGCACAATCTCGGTGTTTATCTTCCCCGCCAGCTGCTCATGGAGGATCTCCATCGTCTCCTCGTCGGTGACGCGTAGCCCCTCGACGAATTTCGGCTTCAGCCCGGACTTTTTCATCTCCTCGCTTATCTCGGGCCCGCCTCCGTGGACGACGACGGTCTTCATCCCGAAGAGGTCAAGCAGCACTATGTCCTGGAAGAGAGAGTCCAGCATCGCGTCGTTGCCCATGATGCTTCCACCCAGCTTGATCACGATTGTCTTGCCGTGGAATTTCTGGATGTACGGCAACGCCTGCAGCAATGCCTCGGCTCGGTTTTGCATGTGATTCACGAAATGATTTTACGCGTCCTGCTTTTTAAACAATCGCTATCGCTAACACTTCGCGTCAAGGTATCGCTGTGGAGTAGACCATGAAATAAGTACCGTCGGAAAGCCTGACGACCGCAGGCTCCTTTATGGACCAGCTTTCCTTGCCACTTGTGACATCAATAGTCAAACGGGCGCCCGAGTCCAGAGTCCAAGTCGCGCCGTCAGTCGTGAAAATAGATCTTATCGTGTTGTCATTCGGCGCGGGAGCATAGAATCTGTACCATCCCGGGACAGCTATCCCGTTCGTCAGCACTCCGAGAGTCACACCGCCACCGCTGAAAGTTTTCATCTCGTCGAAAGCGAAAGTTTTTCCATCCGAAGATGTGGCGTGCCAACTTTGGTTGGGAGTGTCGCCACCAGCGAACAAGTGCCAGGTGTTGTCAATTAGAAGGGTCGATGGGTCGAATACATTTTGGCCAGAACTCGAAAACGCAACCCCTCTGTTGATGAAGTTTATGCCATCTCCTCCTTCCGCGAGAATGTCCTTGCCCCCTGCCCATCTTCAGGGTCGGACGTTATGTAAAGCCTGAAAGTCCCGTCCTTTAGAATTTGAACGTCCGGGTCGACCGGTTCACTCATCCCATCGAAACCGGAGATCTCCAGTTTTTTGTAAATCCAGTTATACCCTCCGTCAGACGATATTGCGACAACAGTTTTGTTTTGTTCACTGCCAACTGTCCAACCCGAGTAGTAAAGATATATCCGTCCTTGATTGTCCTGCACTATATCGGCCACGTCGCCTTGGTCTATATTGACATTGTCCGCGCGTGTGAACGTCAGCCCGTCCGTGATGTCGCGCTCAGCAACCGGAGGTTCCAGGGGCCGTAAGCTCCAGGACCGGTTGTCTTGCCGGTTGGAGGGGTAAAATCACTGGCGAGGGCCAAATCTCCGGGTTGATTTTCTTGCGGCCCCGAATTGCTTGGGTTGGTGACTGGGGGTCGTAAAACGATTAGGCTGGCGCCTGCGATGACCACTCTCGCGACGATAATCACGATGGCAACGCCAAGTTTCATTTAATTCACCTGCCTCTCCAGCATACCTCCGACTCCGATGTTAATAATGCGACGTTTTTGAAGTCGAATTGTGTGAATTGAAACTACGTGGAATATTTGGAATTTATCCTGACGTAGTCGTAAGTCAGGTCGCATCCCCAACCAGTCGCGTTCGACTTCCCTGCGCCGAGGTCCACCTTGATCTCGATCTCCTTGCTCCTCATGATGTCCTTCGCCCTCAGCAAGGTCCTCTTAGTGGGCGTCTTCCCACGGTGGACTATCTCGACCTTCCCCCTCTCGCTCTCGAACTCCAGGCTGATTTTAGACGGGTCGAACGATGCGCCAGAATAGCCAAGTGCCGCGACGATCCTCCCCCAGTTAGGGTCCTTGCCGAAAATAGCCGATTTCACGAGGTTCGAACCGGTGACTGCCCTCACAGCCTTCCGCGCGTCATCCATATTCCTGGCGTTCTTCACCTGCACCTCGATGAGCCTCGTCGCGCCCTCGCCGTCGCTCGCCATCATCCATGCAAGCTCCGTCATAGCGCACTCGAGCCCCGCCTGGAACCGCTTGTCGGGGTTCGCCTTGGTTATCTGGGCGTTCTTCGCGCGCCCGTTCGCCATTATCAGGACCATGTCGCTCGTGCTCGTGTCCTGGTCGATGTTGACCATGTTGAAGCTCTTGTCCACGGCCTCGCTCAGCGCAACCTTCAGGGCATCCGACGATATCGCCGCGTCCGTGACGATGAACGCCAGCATCGTCGCCGTCTTCATTTTCGGACTTATCATCCCCACGCCCTTCGCGATTCCAGCGATCGTGACGGTTGTCCCGTCATCCAGCTCCACGCGAAGCGCGATCTCCTTCGGCGCCGTGTCCGTGGTCATGATTGCCTTAGCCGCGTCCAGGCTAGACTCGCGAGAATTTGAAAGCGATTCCACGGCGGATCTCACGCCCTTCTCGACTTTTTTTATCGGCAAGTAAGCGCCGATAAGCCCAGTCGACGCCACGCCGACCTCCTCCTTCTTCAACTTCAGGAGCCCCGCGGCCGTCTGTGCCATGAGTTTCGCGTCACCGATCCCGCGCTTCCCCGTGAAGACGTTCGAGATGCCGGAGTTCGCGACTATCGCGCCAAGCTCCCCTAGCTTGACGTTCTTCTGAGTCACCAGCACAGGCGCCCCCTTCACCTTGTTGGTCGTGAACGCGCCCGCGCAAGGGACAGGCCCGTCCTCTGAGCTGATGAGCATGAGGTCCAGGCCGCGCCTCTTGATGCCCGCGCGGACGCCAGACGCCAGGAAACCGTTGACGGTCGTTATCCCGCCTTCGAGAATAGTTATCATGTTCACGGCCTCAACGCAGTCGCTCTGAGCCCATCCCTCTCGTCAAAGTTCAGCATTATGTTCATGTTCTGGATCGCCTGGCCCGACGCCCCCTTGACGAGGTTGTCTATCGCCGAGACCACGACGAGCCTGTTCCCCCCCGCCTCCACCTCGAGCCCGATGTCGCAGAAGTTCGAGCCCACGACGTAGTTTATCTGCGGCAGCCCGTCTATCACCCTGACGAAAGGCTCGCCCGAGTAGAACTTCTTGTATATTTCGAGAAGCTTCTCCTTCGTCGCGGACTTCTTCAGGAAGACGTGCGCAGTCGTGAGTATCCCCCTCACGATCGGGAGGAGGTGCGGCGTGAAGTGGACCTTCAGTTTTGCGCCGACCAGCTCGCCGAGTTCCTGGTCCATCTCCGGGATGTGGCGGTGCGCAGTCGCCGAGTATACCTGGACGTTCGCCCCCGCGACCGGGTGATGCGTCCTCTCGCTGAAAGACGAGCCCGCGCCGGAAGAGCCGGTCTTTGCGTCTATGACGATGTGGTCGAGGTCGATCAGCTTCTCCTTGACGAGCGGCGCCAGGCCGAGTATCGCGGCCGTAGAGAAGCATCCCGGGTTCGCCACAAGCTTCGCTTTCTTTATATCCGCGCGGTGGAGCTCCGGCAAGCCGTAGACTCCTTTGACCTCGGGGCTCTCGTGCTTCAGGTAAACCTTCTCGAATATCTTCATGTCTTTCAGGCGGTAATCGGCGCCTAGGTCGACGACCCTCGCCCCGCCATCAAGAATTTTGGGGATGAATTTCATCGAAACCCCGTGCGGCGCGGAGACGAAGACGAGATCGTTCTGCTTCCCGATTTTGTCGTAATCGGGCTCCGCGATCCTCTCGTCGAATATCCCAGTCAGGTTCGGGTGCACCTCCGCCAGCGTCTTCCCCACGCTGCCCGACCCGTAGACCCCGGAAAGCTTCGCCTTCGGGTGGACCGCGAGAAGTCGCAAAAGTTCACCGCCAGTGTAGCCCGACGCGCCAACGATCGCTACTTTCATCTTGAGAGCTCCCTGACCCTCTTCAAAAGTTTCTGCTCGGTCTCGTGCACTGTCCTGTCCCTTACTTTCAAAATTTTCGTGTGCTGCTTCGTTTTGTCCCTCAGTATTTTTATTTGAGCGGCAACGGTTTTCGGCGCGGGACCGCCAGGCAGCCCCCTCGCAGCAACAGCGTTTGCAGGGTCGATGGCGGCCGTGAAATCACTTTCTGATATCTCGATCTTCTTTTCCAAAGCATCCTTGGAGGCACTTTTTAGGTCATCAACCGTCAGCTGGTCTATCGTTTTCCCCTCCCTGCTCGCGTTCAGGACAAGCCGTCCGACGATCGCGTGAGCGTCCCTGAAAGGAAGGCCAAGCTTCATCACGAGCGTGTCCGCGAGTTCTGTGGCGGTGGAAAATCCTGATTTCACCCTGTTCTTCATCACATCCTTGTTCGGTTTCACTCCAGCCATCATCTTGGACATCACGTCGGCCGCGTCCCTCGTCTGGTCTATGGCATTCCAGAGCATCGGCGTCAGTTCTTGGAGGTCCAGGTTGTAGGAGAGCGGTAGAGCCTTCATCAGCGACAGGGCACCCATCAGGTCCCCGAATATCTGCCCCGCCTTGGCGCGGGCGATCTCGGCCACGACCGAGTTCTTCTTCTGGGGCATGATGCTGCTCGTGGAGGCGAACTCGTCCGGCACTTCGATCATGTTGAATTCAACGGAGCTCCAGAGAAGAACCTCCTCGGCGATCCGGCTCATGTTGACCATTGATATCGCGAGCGCAGACATTATCTGGAGCGCAAAGTCCCTTGAAGAGACGGAGTCGATCGTGTTGTCGTCCAACCGCTTGAAGCCGAGCATGTTCGCGACCTGGTTCCTGTCTATCGGCAGGCTCGTCCCAGCGAAGGCGCAGGCGCCCAGCGGGCAAGAGTTCAGCGATTCGTACGCGTCGTCCAACCGCTTGATGTCACGCAGCAAAGCCGCCGAGTGCGCCGCCATGTAGTGGGCGAAAGTAGTCGGTTCGGCTATCTGTGTGTGGGTGTACCCGGGCATCAGCGTGTTCAGGTTCTTTTCCGACTGGGAAAGCAGCGAGTTGACGAGCTCGATGAGATTTTCCTGGACTTTCAAGACCTCGTCGCGCAGCGCGATCTTTATCGCCCCCGCCACCTGGTCGTTCCTGCTCTTAGCCGTGTGCATCTTTCCGCCGACCTCGCCGGCTTCCTTAATGACGAACTCCTCCACGACCATGTGGATGTCCTCGAACTCCGGGCTCATGTCGAGCTTCGCGACGTCGGTGTTGTAGAGGTTGAGCAAGGATTTCAAAATCTTGGAAGAATCGGGTTTGGAGATGATCCCGCGGTCGGCGAGCATTATTGTGTGGGCCATGTTTATCTGGACGACGGGCTTGAATAGCCGGACATCCTCCTCGAGTGAATCCGTGTAAGAACTAGCGCTCGCTTCCATTTCCTTTTCAAAACGTCCTTTTCTGAACACCCTGGGCCACCATCACTTTCTCCATCGAGTTTGTTTACACCATTTCACATAAAAATTTGACGTTGCTGTTTACTTTTTCCTCAGGGCGGCTATCCTCTGCTGCATCGCGTAGAGCTTTATGAAAGTCTCGGCGTCCACACCCTTCCAGCTCGCCGCCTGCGCGTAGCGGGCGATCTCCTCCCTCATCAGTGTGTGGGGAGAGGTGACGCTCTCCTGCATGGCGCCCATGTTGTGGACATTCATGACGACCTCGCCCGTGACGTACCTCTGCGTGGAGTCGACGAACTTCTCGATGTCGCGCATCACTGGCTCGTAGAACAGCCCGCGGTATGCGAGGTCGGCGTAATTGTTCTCAAGCAAGGTCTTCGTGTTGAGTTGATGGTGAGTCAGCACGAGTCTCTCGAGCGCCCTGTGCGCCTCCGTGAGAAGGATCATCCCCGGCGCCTCGAACGCCTGGTAGCCCTTGATGCCTAGCGTCTCGTCCTCGACGTAGAGGCCGCGGCCGTAGCCGTGCGCCCCAGCAGTCTCGTTCAGCGTCTGCAAGATATCGATGCCCGGCATCCTCTGCCCGTTTATCGCCACCGGGACGCCGTTCTCGAATGAGATCTTGATTTTATCCGGATCCTTCTTCTTCAACTTGCTAAGGACCCAGACATCGTCGCCAGCGCCCTTGTTCTCGTCTATCTCCGAGCCGGAAATCGTGCGCCCGTAGACGTTCTCGTTTATAGTGTACTTCTTAGTCTCGCTCTTCACCTTGAACCCGCGCTTCTCGAGATAGTCTATCTCATGCGGCCTGTGCATCCCGAGCTCGCGGATCGGTGCGATGATCTTGATCTCCGGCGCGAAGCAGAGGACCGTCACGTCTATCCTGACCTGGTCGTTTCCCGCGCGCGTGCAGCCGTGGGCCACCGCGCCCGCCTTTTCCTTCCTCGCTATTTCGATGATATGCTTGCCGATCACGTACCTGTCGTTGCACATCAGCGGGTAGACCCCCTGGTAGAGGGCGTTCGCCTTTATCTGGTTCGCGATGAAGTCGTCGAATATCTCGCGCTTGGCGTCGACGAAGTAGTGCTTGACGGCGCCCAGCTCCTTCGACCTGTCGGCGATGTACTTCAGCTCCTCCTTGCTCATGCCGCCGGTGTCGATGGTGGCGGTGATCACGTCGTGGCCCTTTTCCTTCAGGTAAAGGGCGCAATAGCTCGTGTCGAGGCCGCCCGAGAATGCGAGAACGACTTTTTCGGCCATTTTATCATCTATTCAACTAGTTTGGCTGGATTTATAATTATTCATTGTAAAATCGCGCTAACTCAGTCACAACTTCACGAGGCTCTCCTCGAAATCGACGACTCGTGGCGTCTTCTTGCCGGCGTCAATCGAATGACCTTCCTTTTTCAGGTAAGCGGACTGCAGCCTCGGCGCGCCAGGGAACTTGTCGATCAGGCTGCCGTTTTCCCGGATGACGCGCCAGTAGGGGGTCGGGTCCTTTCGCCCGGCCTTTCTGTCCTCCTCGGATGTCTCGGCGACAATCCTTAGGAAAATCCCTGTCGTGAGCGGGCAAGTGTTGTCGGCCTCGAACTTCTTGCAAAGATTTTTCCTGATTTGCGTTATCGTGACTAGTTTTCCTATCGGGACTTTCTTTCTCACGAATTCGTCGACGATGAGCGGCGTCGCGATAAGCAGTTTCCTACCGCCGAAAGTCTTCCCCCAGCTCGCGGGTCCGCGTTCGACCTTTGGCAAACCCTTCGGCGGGTTCTCCATCTTTTCGCGCCAAGATTTGTATTTGCTCACACTCGATGATTGATTTTATTGGATTTATAATCGTCGACGGGTTTCGGTTTTAGTAACGTGGTGGTCAAACGACATTATCTAACATCGTGGGACAAGATTGTTACGCTTATAAGACGATTATTATAAAGTTGTTTGGACAAGCCGAAATCGGAAGGTCAAAAAATGGCTGGAAAATCGTCGAAAATAGTATTGGTGTTTGCGCTTTGCTTAGCACTCTCTCTTTCAATCAGCATTGCGAAGTTGCCAGAGGTCTCGGAATGGAAAGCAAGCACCATTGGAGCGATTTCTCCGTCACCTTCGTTGCAGCTGTTGGATCCAATAATCTAGGAACTGAGCGCCAGCGCCAGCGTGTGGAGCATCGAGGAGGTGTCCGCAGAAGAAACAGTAAATTATTCCGCAAGTGTAACCGTTTCTGCGGGCTCGGTCGCGAACAACTCTCCAACCGCATCGTTCACATATTCTCCGAGCTCCCCGACCACAGACAACACGATCCAGTTCACGGACAACTCAACAGATTCGGACGGAACAATTTCTTCCCGCTCATGGAACTTTGGTGACAACGTCACCAGCACCGCCCAGAACCCCACCCGCCAGTACTCAGCACAGGCGCGTATTCTGTAACGCTAACTGTCACTGACAACGGCGCCGCCGCCAACAGCACGTCCAAAACAATTGTTGTTACCACACCGTCTTCAGAGAACCAGACTGTGACGATTCTTTCCATCTCTCCCGATAGCTTCACAGTCCAGCCAGACGGATCGACAAGCCTGACGGCGACCCTGAAGGATGAGAACAACACCGCGATTTCAGCAAAAACCGTGTCTTTGTCTGCAAATTCTGGGAGCTTCAGCCAATCGAGTGGCACGACGGACGCATCCGGCCAGGTCACGACTACGTACACCGCGCCGAGCAGCGAAGCTTCCGTGACGATAACAGCATCATTCGTGGGTGACGCGCAGTATTCCGCAAGCAGTGGCCAGTCGTCGGGCACCGTCCAGTCCGCCACAACCCAATCGAGCCTGACTTTGTCCTTCCACAAGAATGACGGAACCCCGCTCACGAACACTATTA